>JAKAMM010000284.1 GCA_021812905.1 Chloroflexota bacterium
CTTGGTGCGGGCGAGGATTGAAACAGGATTCCGGTATCCCGTACCGTCAGAGTCTCGCAGGTAGCGCCCGCGCCTTGGTGCGGGCGAGGATTGAAACAGTATGAGAAATCGGCGTTGGGGTCGAGCGTGTCGTAGCGCCCGCGCCTTGGTGCGGGCGAGGATTGAAACAGGATTCAAGTCTGCATGGGCAAGAGCCATGAAAGTAGCGCCCGCGCCTTGGTGCGGGCGAGGATTGAAACGAGGATGGATTATGTCAGATCAAAACGAGAAAAAGCCGTAGCGCCCGCGCCTTGGTGCGGGCGAGGATTGAAACCAATATCGGAGTGGGGAACTTCGAAAATTCAACATGTAGCGCCCGCGCCTTGGTGCGGGCGAGGATTGAAACATGCCCATACACGTTTGCATAGGTGACTCCCGATTGTAGCGCCCGCGCCTTGGTGCGGGCGAGGATTGAAACACCACATATTTTTGGAGTGCCAAAACCTGAGCAGTAGGTAGCGCCCGCGCCTTGGTGCGGGCGAGGATTGAAACTGGTTGAGGTGGTGGCTTCTGAGGACGTGTTCCCGCACGAGCGGGGATGAACCGTGGGTTGCTTGTACTCGAACCAAAGTCACATTTTAAAATGGGGGTATTCTCGGGGGTATTATATTTTCATTACTCGCATGTCATTGATTTATCAAATAACTAAAATCTGTTCGATTCCGGCCCCGGCACCAACCCTTCATGCAAAGAAAAAAGTTTCTGAAGCCATAAGCGCGTCGGAAAATCCTCTCCGCTTTAGTATGGAAACTCTCTGATGACTTGTGCGAGCGATCAAGCGACGAGTGCGTCGTCTATTTGTCTGGCGCGAAGAATAGCCGGGCGTTCGCTTATTCTTGCCCAATAAGCTTCGAAAGCTGGTCGCTTTTCGATAGTGCCAAACTGCATGCCAAATGCCAGATGCGATCCCAGGTAGATGTCTGCTGCTGAGAATTGATCCCCCAGCAGATAGGCATCTTGCGACACCGCGCTTTCCACCACATTCATCACATCAGCATAAGTGCCATACCCTATCATCCTCTCACGCCCCGGCGGTACGACAAAGCCCAACGCCTTGTTACTGACCGCAGCCTCAAAGGGCCCCGCCGCGAAAAACAGCCAGCGGTAGTAAGGGCCGCGCCTATGGCTAGTAAGTGCGGGCGCCAAGCCGACCTGAGGAAACGCGTCAGCGAGGTAGGCGCAAATGGCTGATGCTTCGGTTACCACGGTATCACCATGACGAATGGCGGGAACCTTGCCTAGGGGATTGATGGCGAGATACTCAGGTGCCTTCATCGTTGTACCGTAGTCGAGAAGCACGGTTTCATACGGTTCCCCCACTTCTTCGAGCATCCACCGCACGATACGGCCACGCGATTGAGGATGGGTGTAAAAGGTCAACGGGTCCTGATTCATGATGAGATGCTCAACAGGGGGAAATTTGAATCCTAAACCCTCCTTCGACGAGCGTCAAGACGGGGCAAGCAGGCGTTCTGATTGATTAACTACCCGCCTCCAGTGACAAAATTTTTGGCCAAGTAAAGGAAAATATTGCACCACGTTTGGGCGGATTACTGTCAACACAAACTTGCCCAGCAACACTCTCCACAGTTTTCTTCACAATCGCCAATCCCATACCACTGCCTTCTACCTGGTCGCGCGGTTTGAGAGTCTGAAACATCTGAAATATCTTTTCCTGAAATTGAACAGGTATTCCCGGTCCATCATCAGCAACGGAAATCTCGATAAAATTGCCCAGATCTTTTTCAGAAACTATCACTTTTCCCGTTCTTCCATCATGATGTTTCAGTGCATTGCCAATAAGATTACGCAGCACTTTCTCCAGAGGCACTCTATACGTCACCAATTCTGACATACCACCATCCACCTCAACGGTAAAACCTTCTCTTGGAGAAATATAGTGGGCAATATCCCAGACCAATTTTTCCAAATCAACTTTTTCAATCAACTCATTGCGGCGGCCCGCCCTCGAATACTCCAGCATTCCCTCCAAGAGACTGTCCAACCTGTCAGCACGGCCCCTCAACAGGGTCAAGTTTTCCGCTGTCTCGGCAGACACAGACTGACCCAAATCTTCGCTGATCCAGTCCGCGAGATTGCGGATACCACGCAACGGAGCTTTCAGATCATGGGATGCAACATAGGCAAAACCATCAAGTTCCACATTGCTGCGTTGTAATTCCTGCATGATCACATCTCGTTCCTTATGTGCTTCCTGCAAGGCATCAGCCATTTTATTGAATGCAGAAGCCAATCTGCCAATTTCGTCGTGAGAAGAAACCGGAACCCGACGTGCCAAGTCACCCAGCGACAAGTCCTGGATACCATCCAGCAAACTCGTAATCGGCTGCCTCAACCGTCGGGAAGTACGAAAAGTAATCCAGACCAGGAATCCCATAGCAACCACACCCACAAAAACTATCGCAGGTAGCGTATGGTTGATTTCATTGAGGAATTCTTCACGACGCTTGTTCAGTGATCGCAATTCCAGATCAAGAGTGGCCAAGCGCAAACGACGGAATTCGTCCATGAGTTGTTTTCCGCGATTGCCCTTGACGATAAAAAGCGCCTCACTATACTTTCCCTGCTCTTTTAATTCTATCGTCTCCGCCATTTCCATAAGTTTGGCATGGACTATTCGTTCAGTCTGCACAATATTGTCATGGAAATGCGGATTGTCATCCAGTCTGCGCAACTTCTCCAGATGATGGGTGATTCTACCCACCACATCCCGATAGGGCTCAAGATAGCGCTCGTCCCCGGTCAGTAGATAACCACGCTGACCAGTTTCGGCATCAACAAGATCTTCACCGAGTTCACGCCACTCGCGTTCCTCGGTCTCTGTGTGAAGAATTTTTTCCGCAATCTCTTTGGTTGTCACCAAGTGCCAGAATTGAAACGCCATAAACAACCCCAAGATCACCACCGCAATCGCGAGTTGAATCCAAATACCTGTGGTAATCGTCGTGGTTAGTGACCTGGGCTTCATGCCCTTCCTGACATACCATCTGACACGCCCCCTTCTCCCGAATGCTTGGCTCGGTACATAGCAATATCTGCCGCCTTCAACAACTTGTCAGCAGTATTTCCATCGCGCGGATATATCGCAATCCCAATACTGATGCCAATCTCGATAGCATGACCATCAAAAACAAATGGGGTGATTGCCGCATTCTTGAGCCGCTCCGCGATGGACAAAACCACCGGTACATCGTGTGCAGCAATCAAGGCTGTAAATTCATCTCCTCCGAGACGATAAAAGGTGTCCGTGGCACGACTTTGCTCCAGAACTCGTCGCCCAAATTCAGTCAGAATGAAGTCCCCTGCATCATGCCCAAACCGATCATTGGCCGCCTTGAACTTATCCAGATCCAGCAGCATCAAGCTAAAAAAATGGGATTGGCGTTGAGCAACTGCTATGTTCCTGTCCAGATCTCGCAGAAATAAATTCCGGTTCCCCATGCTGGTAAGCATATCGTAAAGCGCCTGGCGCTCTAACTGAGCCTGCGCCTCAGCAAGTAAACGTAGATCGGA
>JAKAMM010000285.1 GCA_021812905.1 Chloroflexota bacterium
GATGCCCTGATTAAAATACACGCGCGAGGTATAAGGATTAACGGTAAGTCCGCTGGATCCCAGATTCAAAACGCCCTTGACTTCACTGGCGGCGGCATCGCAAATGGCAACATACCAATCCGGCCCGGCGTTGGCGTATTTCGCCTGGATTGCATCCGGGCTGATGCCGCATAGCGTTGACAGTTCGCTGACCAGAGTCCCTTCGGATTTTGGAGTCAAATTGCCGGGGGTGATTCCCAACGCGTACGCGTCAGATTGGCTGACGATGGGCAGGCCGTTGCGGTCGTAGACGTTGCCGCGGGCTGGAATTTGGTAATCCATTTTCAGGACATTGCCGCCCGCCAGTTCGGGCAGGATCAGGCTAAGGTCCCAATTGAGGCGCCATTGGCCAGCTTCCAGATTAAAGTGCGCGATCATGTCGCGTTGAATATCTCCCACCAGGGCGGTGTGATAGATGATTCGAAATCCAACCTGTGCGCTGTCCGGACTGAGCGCTTCGGTCAGGATCTTGTAGTCCAAACTTCCGGCGCTCATGGTGTTAAGCGCGTCGTTGTAGTCCTTGCTGAATACATCCTGCGTCACCGCGGCCTGACTTTCCTTCGACAGCAAGCCATACATCGTGGTGTAGTCGCCATTCTTGAGCGCATCGAGAAATTTACCCATAGGCGCCTCGGCATCCGGAGCGTGCGTGATGCCGACCGACGCGGTGGGCAGAGGCGTTTTGGTTGGGAAAATCGAAAAACCTGGCTGAGGCGTGCCATTGATCGTCGTCGGCGCGCAAGCGGCCAGCAAAACGAGCATCAGGATCAATTGAAGCCAGCGTATTGGTTTCATGCGTTTACCTTTTTATCCAACCTGCTCACCGCGCAGAATGGAGCGCGAGACAGGACATTGATATTGCAAATAGGTTTGACAATTGTTCGGAATGTCCGCGTTGGGCGTGACATCAAGTTTTCGCAGGGCGCGTGTCAGGTGGCACAAAGGCAATCCCATCACGGATGCAAAACAGCCCTGCATGTTTTCAACCGGCTGAAATCGTGAATGCTGAATGGCATAAGCTCCGGCTTTATCGAGCGGATCCCCGCTCAGGACATAGGCGCTGATCTCGTCGTCGCTGTAATTCCGCATGGGAACATCCGTCACACATAATTCGGTAATGCTGCATCCGTCCTTCACGCTGAGAATCGTCAGACCGGTGAAGACTTGATGTGTATGCCCGCGCAAACGTTGGAGCATTTCCACGGCGGCAGTGATGTCTTTGGGTTTGCCGAGGATTGTGTTGCCATCCACCACGGCAGTATCTGCGGTCACGATGATGTGTTCAGCCCGCGCGTGGACAACCGCTGCACGGGCTTTTGCTTCAGCAAGTCTTCGCACGTAATCGGCAGGCGTTTCGCCCGGATCCTGACTTTCATCCACGTCCGGGACGAAAACACTGAACATCCAGTTCCCCAAGGCGATCAATGCTCTGCGGCGCGGAGAGTTGGACGCCAGTAAGATCAAAGTTCGTTCGATCACGGCAAGATTCTAACACAGTATAAAAATGGTCTTCAGGCAGGACTCAGGTGGGCATGTTAAAAATTTGGACGGTTCTTTCCTGGTTGGAACAAGTAAAACACAGTGACTCATTAGCTCATGCCACAAGTTATGATTAAGGAAGTTTGGTGGCGAGTGGTAAAATGTGTCTAGACCAAAATTTATCTGGAGGCAGGCGTGAAGGAACTCAGAGATCGAATTCAACGTGATGGACAAAGTCTTGGAAACGGTATTCTAAAAGTAGATAGTTTTGTAAATCATCAAGTCGACGCGACCCTGATGGACGCCTGCGGAAAAGAATTCGCACGCCGCTTCGCAAACGTCGGCGCGACCAAAGTGCTGACGGCTGAAATTTCAGGCATCGCTCCCGCCCTGACAACGGCGCTTCATCTCGGACTTCCAGTGGTGTACGCACGAAAAAACAAGCCCATCACCATGCCGGATCAGGTCTATCTCACGCTGGCGCCTTCGCACACCAAAGGCCGCATGGTGGAATTGATCGTCTCGCCTGAATATCTGGCAAACGGCGAAAAAGTTTTGATCATTGATGACTTCCTTGCCTCAGGCGCAACCATTCTCGGCCTCGTCCGTCTGGCGGAAGCGGCTGGTGCGAAAATCGTCGGCATCGGCGCGTTGATCGAGAAAAGCTTCGAGGGCGGACGTGAGGCGCTCAAGCCGGTCGACGTACCAGTCGAATCACTGGCCTGCATCACATCGATGGATGGCGGGAAGATAGTGTTCAGTGAACAGTAATCAGTTATCAGTGCTCAGTAATCAGTGTTCACATTTTTGATTTGGCTTGCGAACACAGGGTTGGGTCGAATATTGACCGGATGGATATTTGCACGCATGAGTTTTGCGATTCCCGTTAAACGTTTGCGCGAGACAGATACCTTGATGGCTTTTTATCATCCAAAACCGGATCATCCGTTCCATGTTTTAATTGTGCCAAAGAAAGCCGTTCCAAAACTGATGGATTTCGATGCAAGCGACTCGGCTTTTCTCACTGATTTATTTTCCACTGTGCAGAGCTTGGTTAATGAATTTCATTTGCCTGCCTATCGTTTAATTGTCAACGGCGGTGAATATCAAGATTTTCCGCAGTTGCATTTTCATCTAATTTCCGATTCTTCGCATCGATACTGAGCGACCCCAGGTAAGACACATTCTCGATTGTATATAAAGCAAAGGGAATTAATTCAAACCAAATTCGATATTCAATGACAGCGCCAAAAAGAAAATTCCCGAGAGCAAACAATACGGCCATTACTTTAAGAGAAATGATTTTCTTATCAGGTGTTGAAAGGATAATAAAGCTTAATAATGTGCCCGCATTGATAAGAAAGGGTTGCAGGGAATCAAAACTACCAAGATTTTGAATTAAATAAATGTCAGAAGATGTCGCGCCCAACCCCGTCTCCATTGTGAAGAACAGCGATGAGGATTTGGTAAACATATCAATCCCAAGCTTAACCAAAATACAAAGCACAAGGGAGGCAAGAAACATTTTCCATTTGTCTTTTCCAGATAAGCCGTCAGCAAACAGGAAGGCAACACAAAGTACGCCCGCAGTCTCCTTAAAACCCATTGCCAACGGAAGCAATACAAGCATCCATTGGAATTTGTCGTTAAGAAAGAGAAATAGAAATAATGTGAAGATAAATAATGCGGGCATGTCCCAGGGATAAATTCTGGTTGTGGACACTTTAGGCATATATCCAAATGTTATTGCGGCATATGTTCCTAATATGTATAAAACAGCCCGTCTCTTTAAAAAGAAAATACAAACAACGGCTATCAGGACGAACCAAAGTGAGGTCCACAAGGCTATGGAAAAAGCTCGAGGATCCACGACATAACGAACAAATGTCCGGCCCATGATATAAAGACCCAAACGACCGTCAACCCATGCAAGCAAATTGGAAAACAAGCGGGTTTTCCAGGCCGTTTTTAGATCATAGTAACCGCTAAGCCCGGATGAAAACGAGTAGAACGTTTTGATATTATCAGGTTGTTGAACAGATAAAACAACAACC
>JAKAMM010000286.1 GCA_021812905.1 Chloroflexota bacterium
GCGTATCGCAAGATGTCCGCAGTGGACTGGTGTCCGCATTGCAATACGACGCTGGCACGCGAGCAGGTCTGGGGCGATGACCGTCATTGCGAACGCTGCGGCACGCCAGTCATCAAGAAGGATTTGGAGCAGTGGTTCTTCAAGACCACCAAGTATGCCGATGAACTGTTGAACTTCGATGGTATCGACTGGCCACAGACGGTCAAGACCTTGCAGACGAATTGGATTGACCGGTCTGAGGGAGCGGAGGTGAAGTTTCCAGTGATCAGTCATCAGTCATCAGTGATCAGTGACACTTCGACTTCGCTCAGTGCAAGTCAGTTGTCGGTGACTGTGTTTACGACCCGTCCCGACACGTTGTGGGGCGCGACGTTCATGGTGTTCTCGCCGGAGCATCCGTTGGTGGATGAAATCAGCACGCCGGAAAATAAAGCCGCGGTTGAAGAATACAAGGCACAAGCCGCGCGTCAATCGGACATTCAACGCGGCGCAGTGGACAAAGAGAAGACGGGCGTGTTCACGGGCGGGTACGCCATCAACCCCGTCAACCAGGCGCGCATTCCAATTTGGATCGCGGATTATGTGATGATGTCGTATGGCACAGGCGCGATCATGGCTGTCCCCGCGCACGATGAGCGCGACTTCGCGTTTGCCCGGAAGTATGATCTGCCCATCGTACCGGTCATCCAGCCTGTAGGGGCGACTCGCGAGTCGCCCCTACTCGAAGCGGACGGGGCGGAGATGAAGGCCGCTTACGCGGGACCCGGCGTGATGGTCAACTCGGGTCCGTTCGACGGGACGAAGGTCAACACGGAAAAAGGAAGAAGGAATCCCGGCATTGCCGCGGTGCTGGATTGGATCGAGCAACAGGGCATCGGCAAGGAGTCGGTGAACTATCGCTACCGCGACTGGCTGATCTCGCGCCAGCGTTATTGGGGCGCGCCGATCCCGATGATCCATTGCGATGCGCATGGCTGGAACCCGGTGCCAGAAGATCAACTGCCTGTGCTGTTGCCCGAAGACGTGGAGTGGAAGCCGACGGGCGAGTCGCCGTTGAAATTGCATCCCACATGGAAGAACACGACCTGCCCCGTGTGCGGCGAACCTGCCACGCGCGAGACCGATACGATGGATACGTTCATGTGCTCGTCGTGGTATCACCTGCGCTACTTGTCGCCGCATTACGACAAGGGGCCGTTCGACCCGGCTGAGTACGATTACTGGATGCCGGTTGACACATACACGGGCGGCATCGAACACGCCACCATGCACCTGCTGTACACGCGTTTCTTCCACAAGGCCTTGCGCGACGCGGGCATTACCGAAGGCCACGAACCGATGATCCAGCTGCGCAATCAGGGCATGGTGCTGGGCGAAGACGGCGACAAAATGTCGAAGAGCAGAGGCAACGTGATCGCGCCCGACGTGCTGGTGGATAAATACGGCGCGGACACCGTGCGCGCCTACATCATGTTCTTTGCGCGTTGGGAAATGGGCGCGCCGTGGGACTCGCAAGGCATTGAAGGCAGCGCACGCTGGATCCGCCGCGTTTGGACGTTGTTCACGGATGACAGTAGGGGCGAGCCGTCCAGCGGGATGAAGGTGTCTGACCCAAATATGGAGGCTCGCCCCTACGATGGACGCGATCTACGCCGAAAAGTTCACCAGACCCTGCGCCATGTGACGCGGGACTTCGAGAACTTCGAGTTCAACACGATCGTCTCTTCGTTGATGGAATTGCTGAACGAAATGTACAAGGCGCGCGAAGCCGGTGCGGGTGGCACTCCCGAATGGAAGGAAGCCCAGGAAATCTACTTGAAGATGATGGCGCCTGTCACGCCGCACATTGCCGAAGAACTGTGGACGAATCACTTAGGAAAACCATACTCGATCCATCAGCAACAATGGCCGAAAGTTGATGAAGGAGCCGCGAAGGAAGATAACATCGAAATCCCCGTTCAGGTCAATGGCAAGGTACGCGACCATATCACCATTCCCGCAGATGCGAGCGAAGACGAGATCAAGTCGGCGGCGCTGGCGAGTGAGATCGTCAAGAAGTATCTGGAAGGCAGGGAGCCAAAGAAAGTGATCGTGGTGCAGGGACGGTTGGTGAGTGTGGTGGTGTAAGGTCGGTAGTTACGTAGTTGGCTGGTTTAGATAATGAAAGCCCCTGAGGGACTTCGTGTCCGTTCAGGGGCAAATTTTACTTCGAGTTCAAGAATAACTTGGCAGGAGAAAATAGTGGGCGCAAAGGGACTCGAACCCCTGACCTTCTCTGTGTAAGAGAGACGCTCTAACCAACTGAGCTATGCGCCCGTATGGGCAATATTCTTTTGCAGGCTTGGCTTAGTCTTCTCTGTGCAGGAGAGACGCTCAACCCACAGGGTGCTCCGCGACCAACCGAGCTATGCGCCCGTATGGGCAATATTCTTTTGCAGGCTTGGCTTAGTCTTCTCTGTACAGGAGAGATGCTCAACCCACAGGGTGCTCCGCGACCAACTGAGCTATGCGCCCGTGCCAGCATTATAAGGTGAAGGTTGCAGATTGGCAAGTTGAGGATTACACTTTCGGCGTCCAAATTAATTGCAGCTGGAGGAACCATGAGAATTGTACGTTATAAGGCAAATGGCGCGGCCCCGCGTTATGGCTGGCTTCATGGCGATAAGATCGGAGATATCGATGGCGACCTGTTTGGCGCCTATCAGCGGATGGAGGCGAAAACGCCTCTGGCGGACGTGAAACTGCTGGCCCCTTCCTGGCCGAGTAAAATCGTTTGTGTGGGTCGTAATTACGTCGAACATGCCAAAGAGCATGGGGCGGAAGTGCCGAAGATTCCGCTCATCTTTTTGAAGCCGCCCTCTTCGATCATCAACCCCGGCGACGAGATCATTCTGCCGCCGCAGTCGAAGCAAGTGGAACACGAAGCGGAACTGGTGGTTGTCATCGGGAAACGCGGACGGCATATTTCCGTGGAAGATGCGAAAAATTATATTTTCGGCTACACCGTTGGCAACGATGTCACCGCGCGCGACCTGCAAAGGAGCGACGATCAGTGGACGCGAGCCAAAGGCTTCGATACCTTCTGCTCCTTCGGCCCGTGGATCGACACCGACTTCAACATCGCGGACGCGCTCATCACCTGCAAGGTCAGCGGACAGCCTCGCCAAATGGCTTCGACTCACGATATGGTTTTCAGCGTACCGACACTGGCGGCCTTCATCTCGTCCGTGATGACGCTCGAACCGGGCGATTTGATCTTTACCGGCACGCCCGCCGGCGTCGGGCCGTTGAAGGAGGGCGATGAAGTTGTGGTGGAGATCGAAGGGTTGGGTGTGTTGAAGAATCCTGTAAAGGCAGAGAAGTAGGCAATAGACCGTGGACGGTAGACCAGGGACGATGTTCTACGGTCTGGCGTCCATCGTCCACCGTCGGGAGAATCCCATGCAGACCTTTGAACTGGTTAAACTTGTTTCTCGATAAATTTCAAGAAGATCTCAACCAGGCGCGGATCGAAATGAGTGCCGGATTGTTCCCGGATGTAATCC
>JAKAMM010000287.1 GCA_021812905.1 Chloroflexota bacterium
CCTGCGGCGTGAGCGTGCCTTTGCTTTTGCGATGTTAATCGCGTCGTTAGGTTTTGGAGCTTCGTTGAGCGCGATGAACGTGGATGGTTTTATCGTCCGGCAAAATGTGATGCGTGCTACGCAGGGCCAGGGCTTGGATGTGATTTATTTGGTTTCACTTTCAAGCGATACTGTTCCTGTTTTGGTCAGCGAATTTAAAGATCAGTCGCTGCCGGGCTTGACCCGTGATGCGGTCGGAGCGGTTTTGGTCTGCCGCTTGAATGTCCCCGACAGTGTTTCAGATAAGGATTGGCGCTCATTCACGATCACTAAATGGATGGAGAAGAGTGCACTAAAAAATATCCAGGGTGATTTGAGTAGCTATCAAGTTACCACGCCGGATGGACTCCCACAGATGGTCACTCCGGGGCATGTGTTCTATAAATGTTATCAAAGCTAGTATTGATTAACCGAAAGTGCGCCGGAAGGCGCACTTCACTTTTATAATTATTTCCTGAGGAGTTCATTATGCAGACTGATTCTTTTCGTTTGAAACCCGGAAGGATTTATTTAATGAGATCGAATTTTTTGTGGCCCAAAAGAAAATCGCGGCGGGCTGTGTGCTTTCTTCGGTTGGAAGTCTCACCCATGTTGCGCTTCGTCTTGCCAACCGCGAATTTTATACTGAGTATGAAGGCCATTTCGAGATCGTTTCGATGATGTGATTTATAAACGTGAATTTGCGGAAGATTCAGGATATGAAGAACTGGCCGTTTATAAAAAGTAGGGGCGGATCGCGATCCGCTTCTACAAAATTTATTTTTTCAACGCTGCTAAAAATTCTTCCTGATTTCGCACCGTTTTCTTCAACCCTAATCGTTTGCCGAGGCGGGTGAGTTGCGGCGGGTCAACGTAAGTTTGCGCCAGCACATCGCTCTTCCCCAAAACTTCGCTGGCCGGACCATCCAGCAAAACCTGTCCCTTGGAAAGCGCAACCACCCGTTCGAAATTCTCCGCGCAGAAATCAATGTCGTGCGTAATGGTGATGACGGTCTTGCCGCGCTTCTTTAGTTCCGCCACAACGTGCGCAATGCGCGCCACACTCAACGCATCCTGCCCGGTGGTTGGTTCATCAAAAATAAGGATGTCCGTATCCATCGAAATGATGGAGGCCAGCGCAACCATCTTGCGCCAGGTGGGGGACAGGTCGTAAGGGTTGGTTCCGGTCCTGTCGCTTAATTCGGTTAGAGCCAGCGCGTCTTTTACAAGCGCGTCTATTTTTTCGGCAGAATAACCCAAATTGCGCGGCCCGAAGGCAACTTCAATACCGACATTGCTCGAGAACAATTGCTCATCGGGATTCTGGAAGACGTAGCCAACGCGCGCCGCGAGTTTTGCCACTGCGACTTTCTTTGTGTTCCAATCACCGATCAGCACACACCCGGAAGTGGGTTGCAACAACCCATTCAGATGCTTGACGAGAGTTGTTTTCCCGGAACCGTTCTGCCCGACCATGGCGACTTGCTCGCCGGGATCAATGCTCATCGAAATACCGCGCAGGGCTTCCACCCCGCCGGGGTATGTGTAATGCAAATCCTTGATTTCGATTTTCATCGTTATCGCTCCCCTCTCTCTTTGGGAGGGGGGCAGGGGGTGAGGTCAAATCCATCCACGGCTTCCTGCAACGTGATCGGTAAACGCAGATGCCGGGGCCACAGATCGTATTTTAAAGCTTCACGCGCAGTCGACGTATAACGCGAAATCCCGAAGCCATTTTCCGAAAGCAAACGAGATGTCAGCACATCGGAAGGCGGACCTTGCAATAAAATCTTGCCGTCTTTGAGAGCCACCACACGGTCTGCGAACTCGGCGATCCATTCCATTTTATGTTCGGCCATGATGACGGTCATACCGCGTGCGGCCATCTGCCGGATCACGCCGAAGACATCGCGCGTGCCGATCGGGTCCATTTGCGAGGTCGGCTCGTCGAGCACCAGCACTTTCGGCTGCATGACCAGGATCGAGGTCAGCGCGACGCGTTGCTGTTGTCCGCCGGATAAAGAATAGGGCGAGCGGTCGGCCAAATCGCGGATGCCGGTCATGGTCAGGGTTTCTTCGACGCGCTGATTCATTTCGTCGCGCGGCACGCCCTGATTTTCCAATCCAAACGCGATCTCTTCGAAGACCGTGTATTTCGCGCCGCTGATTTGGTTGAATGGATTCTGAAACACAAGCCCGACATTTCGCACCCATTCATTGAGGGCAGATGATTTTAGGTCAACACCCGCGACT
Source organism: Chloroflexota bacterium (assembly GCA_021812905.1). The sequence continues at coordinate 2,272 of JAKAMM010000287.1, forward strand.
TCAACCTGGCCCTCGAGCTCGCCTTTGAAAAAATGCGGGATAAACCCGGCCAGCGTGTAACACAGCGTGGACTTGCCCGCGCCGTTCGGACCGATGATGGCGACGAACTCGCCTTCATTGACCTGCAGGCTGACATTATCCAGCGCGGGAGTCTGCGTCAGCGGATATTTGTAGATTACGTTGAGGAGATTTACGATAGCCATATGCGGGCCGCAAGCGTGACGATGACGAGGATGATGAGAAACCAGCGCAGGATTTTATCGAGTCTGGTATCTATGATTTCGCGCAGAAAGGTCTTTGTCCGCGTGGAGGTGAAGCCGCGCGCTTCGATGGCGATGGCGCGCTCTTCCACTTCGACTAACGATCCAAACACCAGCGGCCCAACCAGCGGCACGAGTGCGCTGATGCGTTTGAGGTAACTGCCCTGTGTGTCCAACCCACGCGAGCGTTGGGCGGCGATGATGGTCTGGGCTTTGGCTTGCATTTGCGGGATGATCTGGATGGTTGAAATAATGACGTATGCAAACTGGCTGGGCAGACCGCGGCGGGTCAGGTCACTCATCAAATCGCTGGGGTGAGTGGCGAGTAGAAGAATTGTAAATGAAGAAACCATCACGAAAATGCGCGAGGCGTTGGTGAAGGCAAACATCAGGCTCTCTTGGGTAATATCCAAAAACCAGAATTTGAAAATTGCTTTTGTGCCAATGGGCTGGAAGAAGGCCTGCATTAAGAAGAGAAATCCTGCTGCAGGCAGGATCAGCCTAAGTGCCGCGCCGAAATATTCGCGACGAACTTTTCCAAGAATGCTAAGAGGGATAATGGCAATTAGAAATAACATCTGAGGCGCCCAATACCAGGGGCTGAAAAATGCAATGAAAATTAATCCGAAGGCCAGCGTCAACTTGGTCAATGGATTAAGACGATGGAGAAAGCTATCGCGTTTGACGTAAAAGGAAAGCCGTTCGTGCATCTGAAGTTGGCCTCCCCCCTGTAATTTAAGGAAGGGAGGCCTGATTAACGATTATTTAGCAAGTATCTGTGTCAACACAAAGGCTGCGATCAGGACGAGCACGATCACGATGCCGATGGCGGTGATGACCTGCATGCGGCCAGCGCTCTTGTCGACTTCAACATTTTCCGAGCGTGGAAAGCGCGCCAGGAAGCGAGTCGAAAGACCCTGGATGATTGCGAAGGCCAACAAGGAGGTCGAGATCTTGTCCACTGGTTCGACCAGGAAGTTGGTGCTGAAGACAGCCTGCAC
>JAKAMM010000288.1 GCA_021812905.1 Chloroflexota bacterium
CCATGGCATCCCGAATCTGCGCTCGATGTGCGCCTTGACTTGCGTGCCGAGTCCCAGGATGAATCGTCCGCCCGATTGCGCGGCCAGGTCCCAGGCGGTATAGGCAAGATTGGCGGGCGAGCGCGCGAACGAGACTGCGATGGCTGTGCCGAAATTTAGTTTCGATGTGTGCTCTGCAATCAGTGTGCATGGAAGAAACGGATCGTGTTGAGTCTCTTGAGTCCACAGCGCATCGAAGCCGATTTCTTCTGCGGCTTTTGAAATAGCGGGAACATCTTTCAATTGAATGGGGGGAAGTGCGGCATCGAATTTCATAGTTCCTCCTGTCATTGCGAGACGGCGTTCTTCCGTCGAAGCAATCTCCTCGTTCGAGAGGGGACTGCTTCGCCTAGGAACGGCTCGCAGTGACATTCTAACTTAGCAAATAAGCCATGATCCATTGTGTCGTCGCGACCAATGCGTCCGTGTGCGTGCGCTCGTAATTGTGCGAAGCGTCCACGCCGGGGCCGATCAACGCCACGGCCACGTCGCCGCCCGCGCGCCAAAACGCCTCGCCGTCTGAGCCGTAGTTCGGATAAATATCGGTTTTGTACGCGATATTGTTTTCCTCTGCAATCGAGCGCAGTTTATTGCTCAAGCCATGATGGTACGGTCCGCCGCTATCCTTGACGCACAACGTGGCGTGGAACTCATCCGACTCTTGACCATCGCCGACTGCGGCCATGTCCACGGTGACCAGCTCATGCACATCGGGCGGAATTCCAGCCGACGCGCCGTGCCCGACTTCTTCGTAGTTGCTGATGAGGAAAGTAACGCTCTGGGCTGGACTTTGGCCGGACTCCGTTAAAGATTTAATGGCGGTTACGATGGTTGCCACACAGGCCTTGTCATCCAGGAAGCGTGAGCGGACGAATCCATTCATCACTTCGACGCGCGGATCGAAGGCCACGAAATCTCCGATGTTGATTCCCAACTTGCGGGTGTCCGCCGCAGACATTGTGACCGCATCGAGGCGGATTTCCATGTGTTCTTCATCGCGTTTTGTCTCAGTGGCTTTTGCGCCATAAACGTGACCGGACGCCGCATCGATTAACAACGAGCCGCGAATCTTTTCACCTTTGGATGTGAATACCCAACAGCCTTCGGCCTCGACCGCGTTCAGGATCAGCCCACCGATGCGCGTGATGGTCAGACGGCCATTCGGTTTAATTTCCTTGACCATCGCGCCGAGCGTATCCACGTGCGCGGTGAGGGCACGCGGAGAATCGTTTTTCGTCCCGTCCCATTTTGCGACCAGCGCGCCTTTGCGCGTGCGGCTGAGTTCTAGATTCTTGAAAGTGGAAAGTTCCTTTTCAACAAAAGCGATCGCATCCTCCGTGCGGCCGGTAGGCGAGGGGATGTTGAGCAGATCAACAAGGAATTTGGTGAGGTGGTTGGTGTCGATTTTTGGAAGGGACATAATATTAATCCACGTCAATAAGGATAACTTTTACTGGAACGGCTGGAAAATGTCGTTTTAATCTTTCGATATCATATACCAGTTGTTCTCCGTAAGAGACCCCGGATGACATTCCTTTATGCAAGCCGTGACAAGGAACGATCTCGATTCCAACATCCGCTTTGTTTTCGTTGAAGAAATACTGGAATTTTGCCATGTCGTAAAACATGAAAGCGTATTTGCCGAACTGAACTTCAACCAACACCTTTTCTTTTACGAAATCTACTTGTTTGTATGCCCCAGATATGGCAATATCAGAATTTGGGAGTGTTATTGTGTATGTGTCTCGTAATTCTTTGAAGCCTTTTTCTTTAAAGGCTTGTTCAAATTGCTTATTCATGTCAATAGGAGAATATAACTCTTTCCCCTTTTTTGTTTTTTCTTTGCTTATTTTTGTTTTACAGGCTTTAATCAATGCGATTGTTTCATATATTTCTTTCTCGTATTTTGGATACCGTACTTTCAAAATCTCCGAACCGCCAAGATGTGAGTATTCGTAGATGATCTTCATTTATTTTTCTCCACTTCATATTTTCTGCGTTTTTCCATCAATCTTGGTTGAGTAATTTTTGCTTTTATTAGTTTGATAACTTTGGGAGGAATATTTTCTGAAGGCGCGTTTGGGTCGTAGACAGGCCGTTCCATTGGCCGAATTTGTAATTTACCTTTCATGGCCTGTTGAACTCTGTCTTCCGCAATATCAATATATTCTGGCTTTATTTCTGCACCAATAGTTTTTCTGTTATGAATTAGGGCGGCGATTGCTGTGCTTCCAACTCCCATAAAAGGATCTAAGACCCATTCATTTTCATCGGTCATGGATAAAACTAATCTTTCGATTAGCTCAACAGGAAATTGACATGGGTGAATTGTCTTCTCAATGTGATTGGCTTTTACATTTGGAACATCCCAAATATCACTTGGGTTTTTTCCTAAAGGATTTCCTGACAATTCTCCTTTTTTAGGCCCTTTGAAATATTTTTTTTGTGGATATTTTTGTGGTACTCGAATAGGATCTAAATTGAAGGTGTATTTATTTGATTTAGTAAACCAAAGAATAACTTCGTACCTGCCTGAAAAGCGTTTTGAAGCATGAAGCCCGTGACCGAATTCCCATACAATTCTATTTCTTAAATGCAATCCCAATGATGAGAAAATAGGAAAAAGAACCATGTCCAAAGGGATTATTTCACCGTCTTTGACATAATTGCCAACTTGCCAGCAAATACTTCCTTCATCGCTTAGAACGCGAACACATTCCTCGATTACTTTTTTTTGTTCGCTTAGATATTCGTCCAAATCAAGCCGTGTCTCGTATTCTTTTCCAAGGTTGTATGGAGGTGAAGTGACAACCAATTTGGCAAATCCATCTGGAACTTTCTTTAAAAGTTCCAAACAATCGCCTTGATATAAAATACAATCAGCAGAAGAATCGAATTTTCGTGAAATTTTCATGGCCTAATTATAAGATCAAATGTTCTCAAACTCAGAAATCTTTTTCCGCCATTTATCCGGCACAGGAATTGTCTTCTTTGCGCGGTAATCAAACGTGACCATCACCACTTCACCTTTTGCCATTTCCACGCCGGTCTTGGCGTCCACGACGACCTGCTTGACGATCATGGATTTGTTGCCGATCTTAGCCGTGTGCACGCCGGTTTTGATTTCGTCGCCATAATGCGTGGGCGCATTGTATGTGATATGAATGTCGGCGATGATGAGACCGATGTCCATGAAGGATTGGTCCTTGCCAAACAAACCCAGATGGATGAGATAGTAAACGCGCGCCTGCTCGAAATAGGTCAGGTACTTGGCGTTGTTGACGTGTCCCTGCGGGTCGAGGTCGCCATAGCGGACTTCAGTGGGGTGGAAGAATTTGAATTCAGACATGGGATGATTATATTACACGTCATTGCGAGGAGCGTTTTTTGCGACGAAGCAATCTCCTCGCGAAATAGAGGGATTGCTTCGCGGGAGAACTCCGTTCGCAATGACATAAAATAAGCGCGGTATAATCGCCCG
>JAKAMM010000010.1 GCA_021812905.1 Chloroflexota bacterium
CGCAAATCCCCGGCGCGCGCCATGACCATGCCGCGGTCATTAAGCAGGAAAACAGCCTGGGCCTTGATGTCCTGCCTGAAATTGGCGAGCAGGTCCGAGATCCGGGAACGACGCGCTTCACTTTTGACATCCGATTCGGGAGGAAAGATCGTGCGGACAAGTCCGAGGTTACGCTCGACAGCATCCAAAAAATCGGCCAGGGGAATAGGCTTGTCAAAGAGGGCTACTGCACCCGCATTGAGCATTTCATCGCGCGCTTTGCGGTCCGTCATGCCTGAGATCAAAATCACTTTGACATCCGGGTTTTTGGCGCGTACCTTGTGCATCAATTCGATGCCGGTCATGCCGGGCAAAAGGTAATCGGAAACCAGCAGGTCGATCTTGCGGCGGCTGGCCTCCAGCATGGCTTCCTCGCCAGACGGTGACTCGAAAATTTCGAGCTCGCTGTTCTTCAGCGTATCGAGCGTGGAATGCAAAAGGCGAACAATATCGCGCTGATCGTCAACAAGCAGAATACCGTGCCCCATATTTTCCTTTTTGGTTACCCTGCCAGCCAGCAGGCCACCCAATGATCCGGTTTGATCTCGCGGAATTCCGGCTCTTTTTGCGAGCACATTTCAACAGCAATGGGACAACGCGGATGGAAACGGCAGCCGCTCGGCGGATGAAGTGGGCTGGGCACATCGCCCTTCAGGATTGTGCGGCTGCGCTTCAATTTCGGATCCGGAACGGGAATGGCCGACATGAGCGCCTGCGTGTACGGGTGTTTGGGATCGCGATAGATCTCATCGCGGTCGGCCAGCTCGACCATCTTGCCCAAATACATCACCGCCACACGGTCGGAAATATGTTCAACCACGCTCAAGTTATGAGCGATGAATAAGTACGTTAATCCGAATTCGGACTGCAAGTCTTTGAGAATATTGAGCACCTGCGATTGAATGGATACATCCAGGGCCGAGACCGGCTCATCGCAGACGATGAATTTAGGGCGCAAAGCCAGCGCGCGCGCAATCCCAATGCGCTGACGCTGGCCGCCGGAAAACTCATGCGGATAGCGGCGGGCATGATAATGCTCCAGCCCCACCCTCTTGAGCATATCCATCATGACATCCGCGCGCTCCTTGGGAGCGCCGATGTTATGAATGTGCAGCCCTTCCATGACGGACTCGCCGATCGGCACGCGCGGATCAAGGGAAGCGAAGGGGTCCTGGAAGATGATCTGCAAATCACGGCGCACGGCTTTCAACTCGCCGCTCTTCAGTTTGAAGACATCCCTGCCGTCATAGATCACCGATCCGGCTGTCGGTTCGATCAGGCGCAGCATCGTGCGCCCGATGGTCGTTTTGCCGCAGCCCGATTCGCCCACCATGCCGAGCGTCTCGCCCTTTCGAACAACGAAACTGACATCGTCCACAGCTTGAACGTGCGCCACCACGCGCTGCATGATGCCCGCCCGCACAGGAAAATATTTTTTCAGGCCCTGCACTTGCACAAGATCTGTTTTTGGTTGGTTAGCGGTATGATCACTCATCAAATGCTCCCGTAATGTGGTTAACGTACTTTAAGCGGGGCACGATGGCCTTCCGCATTTTGATACAACCAGCAACGGACAAAATGTCCGGGCTTGACTTCGGCCAGATCAGGATCGGCCTGCGTACAGATAGTCAAGCCATGTTTGACGCGCGCCATACACCGCGGCGCAAAACGGCATCCAGGCGCAGGGTCGATCAAATTTGGCACAGAACCGGGGATGACATCCAAACGTTCTTTGATCTTGCCCAGCACCGGGATCGAACCGATCAGTCCCTGCGTATACGGATGGAGCGGGTAATCGAAAAGTTCGGTCACTTCGGCCTGCTCCACGATCTCGCCCGCGTACATCACAGCCACGCGCTCGGCCATCTCCGCGATCACGCCCAGATCATGCGTGATGAGCAGCACCGATGTGCCCATCTTCTCGCGCATACCCAGCATCAAGTCCAATATCTGCGCTTGAATGGTCACATCCAGCGCGGTGGTTGGTTCATCTGCGATCAAAAGCTCGGGCACACACGCCAGCCCCATCGCGATCATCACACGCTGAGCCATGCCGCCCGAAAGTTCATGCGGGAAAGCCTGCGCGCGGCGCTCCGCTTCGGGAATGCCAACCATCTTCAGCAATTCCACGGCGCGTTTGTGTCCGGCCTCTTTCCCAAAATCCTGGTGGATGCTCAACACCTCGGCAATTTGATCGCCCACTCTAAACACCGGGTTGAGCGCGGTCTGCGGCTGCTGAAAGATCATTGAAATGCGGTTGCCGCGCACCTTCATCATTTCCTCTTCAGGCAGTTTCAACAGGTCGGTGCCATCCAACAGGATTTCGCCTTCCAGCACTTTACCCGGCAATGAAACGAGGCGCATGATCGAAAGCGACGTGACGCTTTTGCCGCATCCCGACTCGCCCACCAATCCCAAAATCTCACCAGGATAGATGACGAAGTCCACACCGTCCACGGCATGAACGACGCCATCCTCAGTAAAGAAATGTGTCTTAAGTTTTTTTACTTCCAGCAAAGGTTTCTGATCAGTCTTCGCCACGGCGAACTCCTATTTTCGGATTGTGGCTGATTATAGCAAAGTTTTATTATTGTGGCGCAGGAATTGCAAGGGCAGGAGCGCCATAAATTCCGCTCAAACCGCCCAGCACATTCGAGAATGGATACGAAATATTACGGTACGCGTCATACGTCACAGTTGAATATAACGGGATAAACGGCAGATCTTTTGACAGAATAGACTGGATTTGAAAAACCTGTTTGCGCGCGGATTCCAGATCGCTGGTCGAATTCAACGCCTCGCACGCCGACTTCAAGCGGCTCCCGTCATAATGGAACGAATTCCCGTCCCCGAACCAATCGCACAAATATCCCGGGTATTCGCTCACGCGCCAGCCGAGCAGAGCCATGTCATATTGACCACTGCTGAAGACAGCGTAATTGATTTCATCAGAGTTAACGTACTTCACTGTCAGCGCAATGCCAAGCAAATTTGCATATCTCTCAACATATTCTGCTGCTGTTGCGCGCTGGCTATCTTCAATTTTTGATGGAGCTAGCAAAGTAACTGTCGGGAAAATTTTCCCGCCGGGTAACATTAACCCCAGACCAGCTTCAGAATCAGTTGGCTCTTTTTGCCATGTATAACCCGCCGACTTAAGAATCGCTGCCGCTTGTTCCAGGCGTTGCGAACCGGCCTGTCCAGCACACCCAACCAACAATTGAGAGTCATACCATGGTTTTGCACCTTCCTGAATAAACGATTCAAGAGGAACAGCGATCAATGCGCGAACAATGCTTGCCCGGTCCAAAACGCAATCCAGCGCCTGATGAAAAGCACTATCCGTCAATGCAGGGCGAGTTGGATTTATTACCAAGAATCGAACACCATAATTTGCATTAAAAGCAATTTTGAATGATACATCTTTTTGAAGATCCTGTTCGTTCTTTATGGATATGCCATTTTCATTGAGAACGGAATCTACGTTCCCATTCCGCAGTGCATTAACTGCATTATTTTCATTTGTAAAGAGGCGATAAGTTGCCCGATCAAAATGCGGCTCGCCGAATGGGTACAAAGGATTTACAGTATTTATCCAAACGCCGTTTTGCTGACCGGCGGGAAGCCAATTTCCAAGTGTTGGTTCATTCTTATTATCCAACGCATACAATAAATCTCGCGCAGCGTTCATGACTGAATCAAAATCGGATTGGGCTTTGGCAAGGTTATTGTTTGCTTGATCCAGGCTGCCTTGCTGTTGAGTCAAAGCAGTTCGTATCTGTTTTGCTTCATCGCTCGTAACCGTCGTTGCGACAGAAAGGTTAAGAGCATCCACTTTTTGTTGAAGATCAGCCGCGCTTGACTTTAGATTTTCGATTTCCGAAAGAACACTGCCCGATGGCAACAACGCAATCGACGCGGCAACCTTCGACGACCAATATGCTTTCTGCGCAATCGGTCCCTGCAATACGCCATACTGCCATAAACCGACATTCGGCTGTTTCTTGAAAAAGAATTTAACGGTGTGCGGATCTACCGCCTGGGCATGGTCGAGATAATCTGGATTATAAAAATCGTGCCAGTCAAATCCAAGCTGGAAAGATAGGGCCGTGTTCACTGTAAACTCAACATCATCTGCTGTGAATGGATTGCCATCTGTCCACTTTAGATCAGATCGAAGAGGGACGGTTGCGGTATAAAAATTTCCTTCCTGTTGAACGGACGAAGGCATGGCGCTGGCTGCCATCGGTTCGAACTGACGGTCGGGAATCGAAAGGCGATACAAGCGCGGCCAGTATTCGTTGCGCAGGGCATAGTTATTGTAGGAATAACCTTTGGCGTCGAACAAAGCCCAAACGTTGACGTCGGTCACAGTGCCGATCAAGGCAAAGCGGATTTCGGGCGCGTGGGGAACCGGAGTCGCTGTGGAGTTGGGAAGGGCCGTTGAAGCGGGAGCCGTTGAGGGTCCGGCACATGAAGCGAGCAGAATCGCACAGAGACCAACGAGGGCAAATAAAACAAGTCCATGTTGTTGCGAAGGGAGCTTTCCCGCAAAGACATCTTTCACAACAGCAGGGAGATTGCTCACCTGCACTTGCGCCAGGTGCAAGTGTCGTCGAGACCCTGAAGAACGCAGGGCAGGCGAACGCTCTCCTCGCAATGACATATTTTTTTTAATTATTTGCAAGCTGCCCCCATATCGAAGGCTTCGATATTCCAAAGCGGATTAGCGCTGGAGTCGAGACCAAAATGACAGAGGTCGGGACGCGCAGCGGCAACTTTGAGACGATAGTAAAGCGGAATGGATGGCAGCTCGCTGGCGAAGATGGCCTGCGCCTGATGATATGAGTCGGTATAACTTTTTTCGCTCGGCAAGGACGAGCGCGCCGCGTTACATGCGGCATCGTAGTCAGGATTCCTATATCCGCTTACATTGAGACCCGCCCAATGATTTTCCATGTTGGGAATCTCATTGCTCATAAACCAATTGCAAGGCGGCTCGGTATCGGTGGTGGACATGGCATATTGAATGAGATCGAAGCTGCGGCCAAAGAGTGGGCCAACCGGGCCGGACGTGTACAGATCATTTTGTGTGTAATATTGCACCTTGACGCCGATGCCACATTGCGCCAGGGATTGAGTGAAAACGTCCACAGCTTGGCGGCGTTGCGCAGTCGGTGTGGCGAAATAGTTCAACACAAGCGGCATGCCAGCGGCTACGCTCTTAACGGACACTGCCAGCCGCGGCGTGGCAGGATTTCCATCGAGGTCTTTCCAGCCGACCTGCTCAAGAAGTTTGGCCCCGGCTACAGGATCAAAGTGATAGGTGGGAAGGCCGGCGTCATAAAGCGGATGGTCGGGCGGGATGAAACTATTTGGCGCTGAAGATTGGCCGAAGAGAACGGTGTCTATAACTTTCTGGCGGTCAAGGCAGAAGGCGATTGCCTGACGCGTGCGAGGGTCGGCGAGAATGTCCTGGCGGTCGCCCTTTTCCGCGTTGTAGCCGTCATCGTAACTGGCAGGATTGATGCCAAGCCCAAGCCATTCAATGGACATGCCCGGCGCGAAGAATGCCTGGGCTTCTCCCGATTGTTGCAGTTGTTGAAGCAATGCCGCTTGCGTATCGAGATTAATGCTTGGGTCAAGAACGTCGCAACGACCAGCAGTCAGTTCGCTGATGGCAGTATTTGGGTCGGGGATAAAACGGAAGGTCACTTGATCGAACTTTGGATAACCTTCGGATGCGCGGAAATAATATAGATTTTTGGTTAAGGTAATGTGATCGCCCGCCACCCATTCCTGAATCATGTAAGGTCCCCAGCCCATAGGTGAACGTGCAGCGACATCTATCTGCGGGAGGTCAGCAGCTGTGAATTTGCTCCAGACATGCCTGGGCGCGGGGCTCCAAAAATTAGTAGAAAAAGCCGGGTCAATAAAACCGGGGATGCCCCACCATTGAGTGGTGGTCGAATCGGTGGCTTCATAAGCCTGCGTGCGGTCAATCAGGAATCTCGATCCCTTTGTGTTTTTATCAGCAGCAAGTTGATAAGCGTAAGCCGAATCGTCGGCGGTCAGCGGAGTTCCATCGGACCAGGTGATATCTGAACGCAGACTGAAATTAACGATCATTTGATCCATCTGCAAAGTAGTAACGCCATCATAAGTAATGGCGCATCCATCGGCGCGACAACTGGCGGGCCGGACGCGCGTGCCTGCCGCAAGTGAAGTGAGATTGCCGCCCGCATCCACAATTAGACTCCTCGCAAAAACGGAGACGGGCTTGATCTGCGCGTCGCCATCGGCAAGGCTGGGCAATTTTTTCAGGATGACCGGGACGTTTTCATAGCTTATGGTATCAATCGGCCCGTCATCAATCGCCGCCAGCACACTGAGCGCCGCGTCATTCGGACCCGCAAACGGGTACAACGTATTCGGCTCTGATCCCAGGCAGACGGTTAACGCGCGCGGCGCCGTCGGCGGTGATGCAAGCATGGGCGTGGGAGTAACATCAGGCGTGGATGTAGCGCTCGCTCGCGCAGGCAATCCACATGCGGAGAGCAGGAAAGCCAAAAGGGTGAGAAAGCTAATTCGTCTGAGAAACCGGTCATTCGTCCCGACCATGACGCGCTCCTTTATCCATCGAAAAAAAGATTCGGGTTGCAAAACCCGAATCCTATCTTATCCTCGCAGTTCTCACAAGCGTCTAATTGGCCCTGCGTCCATTATTTTCGATGTTCACGAATATAAGATGCAGCGCCAATGATACCGAGGAACAGACCAATGACTGAAGCTATGTAAGAAACGAAATTTATAAAGAATGTCGATTGGACGATATGGATCACCATGAGAAGCGGCAAAATCACGCCCAGCAGTGACAGGATGAATCCAATCAATATCAATTGGACCGGGCTTAAACGCATCATTTTTCGTAAAGCCAGCAAGCCACCAAGTGACCGGGTTCGGGCTCGAAATCGGGTGGTTCTTTGATCTCGCACAAACTCTTGATGGCCTTTGAGCAACGCGGATGGAAACGGCATCCCGGAGGCGGTTTCACGAGGCTAGGCGGTTCGCCCGGTGGAATCTCTTTATAAGTTTCCGCATTCTTTGCATCCGGCTCGGATGTGCCGGTGAGCAAAGCCATTGTGTACGGGTGCAGAGGATTATCCAAAACCTGACGAACTTTGGCCTTCTCAACGAGATTACCCGCGTACATCACGAAGATACGCTCGGAGAAATAGCTGACGGTGGACAAGTCGTGCGTAATATAGATCACGGATAGGTGATGCAATTCCTGCAAACCGCGCAAAAGTTTGAGGATTTCGACGCGGACGGAAGCGTCCAGCATCGAGACCGGTTCATCGGCCACCAGGAATTTGGGTTCCATAATCATGGCACGCGCAATGACGACGCGCTGCTGCTGTCCGCCGCTGAGCATGTGCGGATATTTGGGCAGGAAGTCGTCAACCGGACTCATCTTGACTTCTTCAAGCGCCTTGCGAATACGCTGGTTGCGCTCTTCCTTATCCTTGATACCACCAATGATCAAAGGCTCTTCAAGAATGCGTTTGACATTCATAAAAGACGGCAAGGCGCCATAAGGGTCCTGCTGGACATAACCAACATGCGAATGATACCAGTGCATTCCCTTTGTATTGAGGTCCTTGAGATTCTTGTTGTCAAAGATGATCTCGCCTTTGGTCGGTTTGTACAAGCCCAGAATTGTTTTCATCAGGCTCGATTTTCCACAACCACTTTCCCCCACTACCGCGATCGTCTCACCGCGATGGACATCAAAAGTGACGCCATCCACCGCCTTTACATATCCGGCATGACCAAACCCGAAGCGTCTTAATTCAAACCAGACATGCAGGTCATCAATGGACAATAAAATCTCGTCTTTGTTGTTTGTTTTCACTTCATGATTTTTCGTAGCGGCAACCATGACCCTGCTCCTGGCCTAGGAATATAACCAACATTTAACACGCCGGCCGTCTTTTTCAACCGTGGGTGGATCCTCAACGCACTTTTCAAAGCGTGAGGGACAGCGAGCTGCAAAGCGACAACCCTTTGGCAGATCAATCAGGCTGGGCGGTTGGCCCGTGATGAAATCGGGTTCTTTACCGCCATGCAATCTCGGAACGCTGGACATCAATTTTTTTGAGTAGGGATGAAGAGGCTCGTCAAAGAAACGCTTGGCATCGCTCATCTCAACGATCTGACCGGCGTACATGACTGCTACATCGTCAGCCAACTCACTTGATGTGGCGATATCATGCGTAATGAGGATAAAACTGGCGCCTAGTTCCTTCTTGATGCGCTTCAAAACATTGAAAATATTCGCCTGTGTAAGCACATCCAGAGCAGATGTAGGCTCATCCAAAACGATGAGGGCCGGCGAAGTGACCAGCGCCATGGCGATCGCCACGCGCTGACGCATCCCACCGCTCAGCTCAAAGGGATAGCGCTCGATAAAATCTTCAGGAACGCCCACGTGCTGGAACATTTTCCGCACCAGACCCAGCGCTTCATTTTTATCTATCCCAAGGTGGACAATAGCCGGCTCGGAGACCTGATCTCCGACCCGGATCACCGGATTAAGCGCATTCATGGCAGCTTGAGGCACCATGGAAATCGACGCCCAACGAACATTCTGCCGGAATTCTTCATCGCTCAACGCCATAATGTCCATGTCATTCAGGAGTATCCGTCCTGAATAAGTCCCGACATTGCGCGGCAGGAGTCGCAGGATGGCTTTTGCAAGAGAGCTTTTGCCACAACCCGATTCGCCGAGAATCACGACCGCTCGGTTTGAATCCAGATTGAAATTGACTCCATCCACTGCTTGAACAGCGCCGTGAGTGGTGTTGAAGTGCATTACCAAATCTTCAATGTGGAGAAGTTGATTCTGTCCCATGGATTACATATCCCTCAGTCTTGGGTTAAATATGCGGTCCAGTGCAAAGCCGAGCATGGCAAAACCAAAGCCCGTGACCATTAATAATGCGGCTGGCTCCATTATCCAATAGTAGTAACCTTTATAGAGCGCGCCATTCGTGTCGGCATCGTTGATGATCTTGCCCCAGGTTGGCAAAACCGGGTCGCCCAAACCTAGGACAGCCAGTGATGCTTCAAGGAATACAAATGAGGGTACTGAGGAAACCAACCCTGGGATCAGCAGGGGGATCATCCGCGGGATCAGGTACATGAAGATGATCCGAAAATCGGAGGCGCCATAAGCACGCGCCGCTTCTATATACATGGACTCTTTTACCTGAAGAAAGATGGCGCGATAACTTTTGATGGAACCGGTAAATATACTTAGCAGGACGGTCACGCCCAGGATCACCCACAAGCTACGTGAATAAAAAGTGCCCACCATAACCAAGATGGAGAGGAAAGGCAAAACGAGATTAACTTCCGTAATGCGCTGAATCAGTTCATCCACCCAACCGCCGTACCATGTGCCAATTGCCGCAATGATCATTGTCAGCACCAGAGTGCCGAGAGAAGCTACCAGACCAAATGCCAGAGCAATCGGCGCTCCCCACAACAATGGCAGAACCAAATCTCGACGCTCCTGGTCAGTACCTGCCAGTCCAAACACCTGTCCGTGGAAAACAAATTCAGTATTGATGTCTGAACCGGGTTCAAAAGTCGTTCCGGTAATCTGGAGTTGATATTTTCCCTTAACAATGGCGTGGGTCTTGGGATCCTCAAACAGCGCCTGCATCGGATTCTCGCCTTTCAACCTTTGCAGTAATCTTTCATCTTGTGAAAATCGGAGGGTCTGTTTTTGATTGATGCCAAGATCATCGATCCGGATCTTTCGACCGTCAGGAGTTAGCCACACGATGGAAACAAATGGCTGTTTTTGAGCATACTGAGTATCAAAATACAACAGCATCTCCTGAGGATAATCATCGTACTGGAAATCAAAAGCATAGGAAGTATCAATGGTGCTCGTGCCTTGCGCTCCCGGTATAACCGTCTTGCTCATCGTGCCGTTAGCAGTCTTCACAGCAAAAGAGACGGGTAATTTCTTGCTGGTGAAAAAGTTCATCCATGCCGGTGGCGCAAATTTTGGGTTCTGATACCAAACTTCTTCCCCACCACGCCAGAGATTGATCGCTGTATTGTAGGGTATTTTGATCACAGTAATGATGGCAACGATCACTAACAACAAGATAATTACCGATCCCACAATGGCGGACGGGTAGCGCAGGATTTCCTTAATAGAGTTTCTCACGGTATTCATAGTTGTTAATTGCCTCCCACTTTGACTCGCGGGTCAACCAGGGCGTAAATGAAGTCAAGCAGGAAGACTGTGATCCCCAACAAATAGGCATAAATGATGGTCGTACCAACGATCACAGGCGTGTCATACAAGCCTATGGCTCGATATAAGGTCCGCCCAAGCCCAGGCCAGAGGAAGACTGTTTCGGTAATAATAGCGCCGCTTACGGTACTGATGAGCAAAAGAGCGAAATTCGTAATGATGGTCGGCAAAGTTGGGCGCAAGATATAACGGCGCTCAATATCGCGCGCCGGGAGACCTTTGGCCTTGGCCATTTCCACATAATCTTCACTCGAATAGATCAGGAAGAATGTTCGCCAGTTATAAATACTCAAAAACAACGAACTAATTATTAATGCCGAGGCGGGGAGGATCATATGTTTCAGAACATTGAGCGCAAAATCAATAGGGTTATCCGGTGGCGGCGAGTCAGTCATTCCCCCAAAAGGAAGCACTTTCAAAATGGCTGCAAAGAAAAGAATAAAGAAAATTCCGTAAAACCAGGGCGGCGCGGCAGATGTCGGCGAAAGCGTAATTACCATCTTGTCCCAAAAACTACCATACCGCCGGGACAAAGTCAGCGCCAAAAAGACACTGGCAAAAAACAAAAACAATTCCGATGTGCCCATCAATAACAGGGTGGCCGGCAGGCGTTCCAGAATAATGAGACGCACCTCTTTCGAACCGCTGTCGCTGGTCATGTTCAAAGCGCGGCCCAGATTTAGCGTAAGCGCATTAACTAGATATCGTGCATTGCGTATTGCAACAGGCGTATCGAGGCCCAACCGTTTTTCTTCCAATGCAATGCTTTGTTCCAGGAGCTTTTTTCGGGCATCAGCTGACATGTTGCGATAAGCAGGGGTCGAAAGCATCTGCGTGAAACGATCTCGAATATCGTTTTTCATGATCAGATCCACATATCCACCCATGTTGGCAATCATGATGGTCAGATAGACTCCAACCACAACGGTCGCGAATACAGTAACCAGTCTTACAAGGGTATATCTGCCCACACGCAAAAAGGTACTATTAGCGAGGGACTTTTTCGCTCTCCCAGTAGCTGATTGGGTTTCTACTGCCATGGTTACACCTCAGACGTATAAATAAATAGCTAGGGGCAAGGACACCTTGCCCCTAGCATTATACTGCTTCGTTTTTGCCAAAACTACGGCACGGTCACGAAGTCAAGCGAAGTAAACGTAGGTACACTGACAGGCAGCGGGATTACCGCCACTTCGATCTTGTCAGAGCCGGCTGTCAACTTCGAGGTCACATCGGCACCCAGGGTCACTTGATAATGACCGTCGGCAACTGCAGTTGCTTCACCACTACCAACAACAGCGCCCGTGGCATCATACAGCAGATATTTAACCTGCTTGATCTCAGCCTGCGGATATGGATCGCCCTTGAAAGTGACATTGATATCGAACACAGCCTGATCACCGATCTTCACCTGACCGGGTCCATCGAGTGTAGCGTCGGCAAGTTTGGGTTCACCGAAGTTCGCCCAACGATCAGCCAGGTCAACATAGTCAGGGTTGTTCTTCAAAGTGAGGGTCTTTTCAGTCAGGAAGACTTTATCCAGAATGTATGGACCATCCCCAACCCAATAGTGGCCGTGAGCCTTGTACCAGGCCGCGAGATTGTCATAGCGCGTCTTGGCCTGATCAGCCGTAATATATTGACCTAATGTAGGAGCGAATGGAATAAGCGACTGGCTCTGCGCCTCAGCCAAATGCTTGGACAGAATATCAAGGCTCGGGCCGCCAATCCAGCTCATCCACTCGATCTTTTTGGCATCTGCCCCATCGGACGAGTAGGACAGTTCGTTATTGGCAACGGCCAAGTTGGAAATCGCAATCATATCCCAGCCGGCATCACCATATCCATAGGAAATAGCAGCCCCAGCATAGGTTCCAGGCCACATGGTGTAAACGTTCAACTCTGCGTCCCGGGCATAATAATCGGTGTACCACTCGATTGTCAGAGGATTGGTAGAGGCGATCTTGAAACCCTTGAACGTTGACATAAACTGCTCGAAAGCCGGAGCAGTCGACGCATCATAGATGGCACTGTCCTTATTGGCCTGTTCAAAGGTCAGAATCATCGGCATCACAAAGTCGGCAACGCTCAACGGGCTGCCATCCTGCCATTTGACCTTGTCAAACAAATCGGCCGGATAAGTGGCCACACTCTTTACCTTGGCGGTCAAACCTTTGGGGAATTTCTCGCCAGCAGTGATAAACTTTTGCGTCTTGACATCCCAATCAACGTTCGCATCAGCGGGGACGGTGATTGTGTCAGCGGTGTTCAGCGTGACCCAGTCGAGGGTCTTGGTAACAGGCAGACCGGTCTGGACTGTTACATCGCCCTTTTCAACCCGCAGCGGCCAAAGCAGGCCGGTATACGGATCGTACATCGTGCCGCCATCCTGGGTCATGCCATACGCGGCATGATCGAAAGTCCAGTTATCGCCACCAACAGGGTTCCACGGATCAGCAAACATATCCGGCTCGCCCCACTTCAGTTGGCCGCCTTCCTGACCAATAAAGCGGATCGTGTGAGGACCAACCTGAGCGGTTTCAATACCCGCGGCCAAGTCAGAGGTTGCCTGAACCTTGGTGGAGTAAGGAGCAAAGTTCTTGCCATCGATCAACCAGACCTGCAATGAATCCTGGAAGCTGAGCTCCATGGCCTGTGCCATCATCTGGCGGCGCTCATCCATGCTCTTGAAGTTGGCATTCGCCAGATCATCACCGAGTTTCTGGAACGCGGGATCGGGCTTATCGGACAGGAAAGGCTGAATGCCTTGGACACTGGTCGGCAGGTACATCTGCTGGAACATGTCCTTTTCGTCGCGGCTGATGGCAGTTGACGCCCACGCAGCGGTATAGGCACTCCACTTGCCATCGGCCGGATCGGTACCGATCCAGATTGGTGAAGCTTCAGATGCCTTCTTGTATTGTTCGTCTACTGTGAAGCCGACGCTTTCAAGCTGCTTGGTAATATAGTCACCTTGCGGCTTGCGAGTGCCATCGCTATCGGGGCGGACGAGGAAGATAATTTTGACAGGTTTACCCTTATATTGCCATTTGCCATCCGCGCCCAAGGTGGCGCCCATAGCGGTCATTTCATCAGAGATAATCTGCTTGGCCTTGTCTGGGTTGTAGGCATATTTGGCTTCCAAACCGCGGGCTACGTCTGCAAGGTCGGCATATTCTGGGCCGTTGGTTTGAATGGGGAAGAATTTGGCCAGAGCGCCGCCAGCATACATTTCCTGGTTGATGTAATTGCGGTCATACAGCCAGTTGGTGGCTTCGCGGATCTTGCGATCAGAGAAGGGGTTGAGCGTGTTGGTGTCCTTGAACACAGCCGGGTTGTACATCATATCGTAGTACAAACCGTTCGAAGTACCATAGTTCAACTTGGCATCTTTGATGGCCTGCAGGTTATTGGCTGCCAGACCGCCGGCGTAAATATCGATCGCACCAGCATTCAATTGAGTTACAGCCGAATCAGAGGTTACAACCGAGAAGTTAATCTCATCCAACCAGCCGCCGTGACGAGTGGTGGGGGGAACTGCAGTCGGGGCCGCGGTCGGAGCTTCAGTTGCGGCTGGCCCTGCCTGGGTCGCAGGAGCAGTAGTTGCGGTCGTGCTCGGTCCGCATGCAGAAAGCACCATGCTCATGGCCATGAGCATGCCGAGAGCTATCATAAAGCGTTTCTTTAACATTTTCTTTTCTCCTCCAAAATATTTGGAATAGGGTGTGGATGGGGTGATGGAACGAAAGGAAACTATGTATTATTTTATTAAGCTCTCACCTCCTTTACAAAGAACAAACTTATTCCTTGTTCTACTACCTATTGTATTTATGAGGCGCATGAAAATTATACTCTATTTCACAAGCACGTCAATTTTGCGCGCCAGGAAAGCACATCTGTATGCAAAGGGCCGAAAAGAACCTTGCGCCTCCTCGACCTGGCATTGATCTTTTATCTCTGCAATACCCCGCAGCTTGAATATCCATGTGTAGTAGAATGATTTTCAAAGGCATCTTTTCGAGAAGATACTTTCAAAGTTCCAAATTCCACATGAAAGGATCACAATACATTCATGACTGTCATAGGTTTTATTTTGGCGGGGCTGGCGGCTCTCGCCGCGGGAGCGGTCAACGCGCTGGCAGGCGGAGGCACGCTGATCACTTTTCCGGCTTTGGTCGCGCTTGGACTTCCAGCGGTGGCGGCCAACGTCACCAACACCATCGCCCTATCCCCCGGCTACATCGGCGGGACATTGGCGCAGATCGACGATCTAAAGGGGCAGGAAAAAAGATTATGGCTGCTCATCCCAGCCGGGGCCATCGGCGGGATCGTCGGCGGGATATTGCTTATTTATTCCAGCGAAAAACTTTTCCATGCCCTCGTGCCTTTTCTGATCATGCTGGCTTCGGGCCTGCTCGCCATTCAAGATCCGCTGCGCGCCTGGCTCGTGCGCCGCGCGGAACAAAACAAAGGGAGCACGCCTTCCGATAAATGGGTCACAATCCCGGTCGGGCTGGCCGCCATCTACGGCGGATATTTCGGCGCAGGTTTGAGTGTGATCGTGTTGGCCGTTCTGGGACTCGTGCTCGAAGACACACTGACTCGTCTAAACGCCCTCAAACAAGCGGTCGCGTTCGCCGTCAACGTCGCCGCCGCGGTCTTTTTCCTGTTTTCCGGAAAAGCTGTCTGGCCGGCGGCGATCGTCATGGCGGTCGGCGCGTTGATCGGCGGCGCCCTGGGAGGACGGCTGGCGGGCCGCGTCAAACCTGCCACCCTGCGTTGGATCGTGGTCACGATCGGCGTGGCCGTCTCGATCATTTATTTTGTGCGCGGGTAAATAAAAGAAAATCTGTCATTGCGAGGCGTTCCTTGCCGAAGCAATGACACTATTGGATATTATTAGCGAGGCTGTCCATCCATTATGGCACATATTTCCACGCGCGCGGGCCTGCTCAAATAGTAGCCTTGATTGGCGCAGGCGCGGCATAATACCGTTCCGTTCACGATCTGTTCCCGCTCGTTGATGATCTCTTCGCCGCAATTATTGCATTTGACCGGCATACCCGGTTTGCTGAGGATGGCGTTCAAGGATGGCTGCAGGATCACCTCCTGAAAGCGGAATAATTCCTCCTCCGGCATGACTTGATAACCTTCCAGTTGGGCAAAGTAATGACATTTTTCGTGCGGGGCATAGATCGGTGCGCGCTGGCGCACATCCAGCGCAGGCGAAATGCGCACCGCCCGACCGGTCTTTACGTTGACGAAAGTGGCAGCGATCTTGCCCATATCATTCACGCGCAACGTACGGTGGCCGACCGTCGTGCCGGTGGATACTTCAATCCCGTCCGCAAAACAACTGTCCGTTTCGACGATGACCAGCGCGGTGAGTTTCGTGACGGGCGCTTTGACTCCTAAAACCTCCAGTCCGGCCAATCCCATGCGGACGCCTAATACCTGCCGCGGACAAAGATGACTATGTCGGCTGGAGGAAAGTTCAAGCAGGCTGGATAAATTCGGAATCATGGAGT
>JAKAMM010000289.1 GCA_021812905.1 Chloroflexota bacterium
TCGGATTTAACAGTTATCACCCACTGGTTTTTATCGGGGTGCTTCGGGTCAAAGTATTCAACAGGCATAACAATGTAGTCAATGCCTTGGTAGGAAGCGTAACCGGCCGTAACATCCCTTCTGAAAGGCGCCGTTGCCGGGTCTTTGAAATTGGGAGCGGTTTTAATGTTGTATCCAATAGTGTTGCCGAACGAAACCTGCATTGGCACTTGCTTAATTTTTGATTGGTCAAAAGGCTTGGAAAGAGTGTTCAGCCATCTTAGGTAATTGCCGTTAAATAAATCATCCACGGTTATCGGGCAATCACGGAACTTTTCAATCTGGCAGATCGGGAACTGCTTAACCTCCGGCGTGGGGGTTTCGGTGGGCGTGGCCGTGGCTTCTGGCGTGGGGGTGGGGGTTTCTGTTGCAGTTGGCGCAGGTGTGTTTGTGGGACCTTCGGTGGGTGTTGGAATTGTTGAATTACAAGCTGAAACAAAAGCAAACATCAGCAGGAACAAAATCGTTCGCGTGAATTTCATCGGTTACTTCCTCCCAAAATCGGCGGGGTTTTCGCCGCACAGAAAGGTGAACTCAAGTTTTACGAAAACCATGCAATATTTTTCCATTGCGCCATTATAGAGCAAAATATGTCGGTTCTGCTATAATGAATTTGCTGAAAGGCAGGCTGAAATAAAATTTACTGTCGAATACGAAAAGGAAGAAGATGGCCGCTGGCTGGCGGAAGTGAAGGAACTGCCCGGCGTCTTGACTTATGGCAAAGACCCTGATGACGCCATTGCCCATGCCCAAGCGCTGGCTTTGCGCGTCATTGCAGACCGGCTCGAAAATGGCGAAGCCGCCTCCACGCTGATGTTCTCCTTCTCTGCGGCATGAGCGATTGGAAATCCGTCAAAGCGAAACGTTTGCTGGCCGCACTCCAACGCATCGGTTGGCGCGTCAAAAGACAGACAGGCTCACATAAAGTCCTGGAACGTTCAGGCTGGCCCGATGTAGTTTTTGCTTTTCATGATAGCGATGAGATTAGACCAAAGATGCTGGCGAGGCCGGCAAAAGTTACGGGATTGAAACCGGAAGATTTGTAAGAAAGTTGTGGGCCGCGAACGCCGTCCGCTTTTTTGTTTGCGAACGAATTACTTCCTCCCAAAATTCGCTGGGTTCTCACGAAAAGCCAGGTCAGCATCTTATTTAATGTTGAGTTTACTTCGGACGAATTTCCGCACACGTTTTGTAGCGTCAAAAGCAGCTTCCGCAAGTTCTACTGATATATTGGCGCCTGGATATCTTATGCCAACTGCATATCCGTCTAAACTAATCACATCATCGCCAAGTTGTTCAAAACCCTTGTCAATCGATAAGCATAAATCCAATAGACTCTTCAGAACGTGCGTACGCTCAAAATAAACCTGGTTCTCCTGTAAAAATGCCTTGATGTATTTTTCCGCGCATTGCTGGCAATGAAAAGAAGCGGTACTCGCCACGGGAATTTCTATGGCGTGCAGTAGCATGTCTGCACTGTAGAAATCCTCCTCAGCTTTGAATACCCATTCGTCAGTTACTTCGTTCATAAAGGATTTTTCCCTTTTTGGTTATATCAATCAAAAACCAATCGCCGAGTTTCTTCCGTTTTTCAATTACTTTTCGTGAGCGAACCACGATATCAACACCAAACGTAATATCAGGAAGTGTTCGACCAATTTCCAATGAAGTTTCCAATTCCCCTTTGGGAGTCTCCATCACCACCAGCAGATCCACATCGCTCCAGGCAGTCGGTTTTCCATAGGCGTGCGAGCCGAACAGAATGATCTGCTCCGGGTCGAATTTTTCGGCGATGTGCTTTGCAATCGCGCGAATTGTCTTCATCGGAATGCGTTTGCGTTTATTTAGCGGGGGGACTTGAAAAACCTTTGGGGTTTCCATACTTGAATTATACGTCAACTTACTTCCTCCCAAAATCTGCGGGGTTCTCGCCCCAAAGCTCGGTCTCCCATTTATAGACCCTAAAGGTCTTGGAGGCCTTTAGGGTCTGCTCTGCCCGCGCGATCAATTCAAACAACATCGCGTTCGTTGACAAACGCGCCAGCTTGGTGTTGCACTTCTTCGCCTTGACCCAGGTCATGGCAGTCTCGGAGTCAGAATAGATCGGCCAATTCAGTTTATGTTTCGACAAATAATCCACGGCGCGCAGGATGGCTAAAAATTCACGAGAATTCGCGCAGTTTAGCGGAAGGAAAAACAGGGACACATTACTTATGCAAGAGGTCTAATATCCTGCTGGGAGTTTGGCCACCCAATCGTTCCCAACTCTGATTTCTATATCGACTGCCGAGGCCGGATCACTTTTGAAAAAGATTTGGTTGCTGCTCGTTATACCAAACATGGAGATCAAATACCGTAAGGCATACAACTTGGGAGAGTATACAACTACGGTCGTTTGGTCAGAGACCCCGGTCGGAGCGCCCAGTTCTGTGACTTGCATGCCCTGCGAGATCAGGAAGTTGCCCGTACGGGTATCGAGTTGAGCAGTGTATGTGTTATTTGTAACGCGCACACGAGCGCCATCTGCCTTCATCAAAGCCACCGGATCACCCTGCGCGATCGGACCAACCGCTCCGCCCGAAGTAAAGATTTCATCGCGCAAAAGGCGGATCTTATCAGGGACAGGTTTGATGACGCTCGCATTCTGTCCGCCAAGTGTTACATTCTCAAAGACGGTCATGCTGTTATCAATTACGCCCTGCTTAATGCTTTCGACGGGAATATCCTTCGCCAAAACCGCCAGTTTGAGCGCGTCATCGAACGTCATGTTGGTGCGAATTCCTGCGGAAAAAATTTTATACAGCTGTGGCGCCTGGGCCATCAATTTAGGGAAATACTCCGGGCTGAATACTTTTTCGCGAATCCCGAGAATCACTTTCTGCTGACGCTTGGCGCGGCCCACGTCGCCATCAGTACATCCCTTGGATTCCTCGCGGCAACGCGCATAGGCCAGGGCAATTTGACCGGTCAAATGCCGCATGCCGCAACAGGTGATCCTAACATGATCCTTGCCGGTACCCATAGGATCAAGCACCAAATTCTCATCCGAATAGACATCAACGCCGCCAATCTCATTAATGAGTGAGACAAAGGTATCAAAGCTTACTTGAACATAGTATTGGACAGGCACGCCGACAAATTGCGAGACGGTTTTCATCGCGAGACCAGGGCCGCCGCCCGGCAATTTAGCGGCCTCACCAGTAGTCCAGGCTGTGTTGATGCGGCTATAGCCAAATCCGGGGATGTTAACCCACAAATCGCGCGGAATGGATAACATACCTGCTGTCTTTGTGGCAGGGTCAACGGTTAACAAAATAATGGTATCTGTACATTGCGGGCAATCACTTTCGGAGATATCGCCGCCGCGCAGGCCAAAGAACACGATGTTGATCCGGCTGGCGCCGTCCCATTGTGGGTATTGCACTTCCGGCGCGGCAACTTCGGGCGTCGGCGGCAACTGCGAAATATCGACAGGC
>JAKAMM010000290.1 GCA_021812905.1 Chloroflexota bacterium
ACCTTCTAATAGGCTTTATCTTGAATAATAAAAACACAAATATCTATCCACAGATTATACAAATTTCGCCGATTTTTCTCTTCAATCTGCCTGCACTGTGCCGCAGGCACACGTGTATAATCTGCGAAATCTGTGGATGATTTCGAATAAAGTCTAAATATTTTTCACAGCAAACCGTTCCTCGCCGCGGAAGATACGGCGAGGAACGGTTTTAATCGTGGGAGTATACTTGCACAAACTCAAAGGAGAAATATGAAAAAAGGCATTCTCTACGCCATCGGCGCTTATTTGATGTGGGGACTTTTCCCGCTGTATTGGAAACAACTTGAAACCATTCCGGCTTTGCAATTGATCGGCCATCGTATCGCCTGGTCGTTTATCTTGTTGATCATCGTTATATTTGTCACGCGGCAGTGGAAGGATTTCCGGGCAACCTTCAATTCAAAAACGATTCGAATCTATCTGGTCGCTGCTCTGCTCATCAGCGTCAACTGGTTCACGTATGTTTGGGCAGTCAATAACGGTTTCGTGGTCGAGACAAGCCTCGGCTATTACATCAATCCACTCTTCAGCGTTTTGCTGGGTGTCATCGTTTTTCGCGAGCGGCTTCGTCCTGTCCAATGGATTCCCATCGCACTGGCTGCGGCGGGTGTGCTTTATTTAACCGTCACCTACGGTTCGCTTCCATGGATCGCGCTCACACTGGCTTTCACATTCGGGCTTTATGGTCTCGTCAAAAAGACTGCGCCTCTAAGTTCATTGTATGGTTTAACGCTCGAAACCGGTCTCTTGTTTGTGGTCGCAATCGGCTATCTTGTCTATTGCGAGTTTACTGGTCAGGGCGCGTTCATGCATAGCGACGCCAAATCCAACTTGATGATGGTCGGCGCGGGGCTGGTTACAACTGTCCCTCTTCTGTTGTTCGCCTCCGCCGCGCGACGCATCCCGTTGACAACCATCGGCGTCCTGCAATATATCAACCCCACCATGCAATTTTTGCTCGGCGTGTTGCTCTACAAAGAGCCGTTCACACATGATCGTCTGATCGGTTTCAGCATGGTCTGGGCCGGGTTGATTCTCTTTTGGGCCGAAGGGTTATATGCCCGCCGCAATATTTCATCTGACCCGTTGCCCGAAATCGGGGAAGGCTAAATGAAAATTCTTTTTATCGGCGGCACCGGACTCATCAGCTCGGCCTGTTCCGAACTCGCTGTCGCACGCGGACACGAACTTTTTATTTTAAACCGTTCCGCCTCGACGAAATATTCCGCACCTCAGGGCGCGACCTTGCTAACCGGCGATGTCCACACTGATAGCTCGCGTCTCTCCGAACTTTTAGCGGCTCACCGTTTCGACGTGGCCGTCGACTGGATTGCCTACACTCCGCAAGACATTGAGCGCGATCTCCAACTTTTCCACGGCAAGACTAACCAATTCGTGTTTATCAGTTCTGCCTCGGTTTATCAAAAGCCGCCGAAGAATTATCTCATCACTGAAGAGACGCCGCTCGAGAATCCGTTCTGGGAATATTCGCGCAACAAAATTGCCTGTGAAGAGAAATTAATGCAGGCGTATCGTGATGAAAAGTTTCCCGTGACAATTGTCCGACCATCGCACACGTATGGGCCATCGCAAATTCCTTTTTGTGTCGGTAGTTGGGCACACCCGTGGACGGTGATTGACCGCATGAAGCGCGGGCAAAAAGTCATCATTCCCGGCGATGGGACTTCGCTGTGGGTGCTCACATGGAATGCGGATTTTGCCAAAGGGTTTGTTAGTTTGTTGGGAAACGAAAAAGCAATCGGCGAGGCGTTTCAAATAACGTCGGATGAAGTTCTCAGTTGGAATCAAATCTATCTCGAAGCGTATCAGGCTCTCGGTCTGGCCCCGAACGTGATCCACATCCCTTCCGATTTGCTGGCCGCTTTTGACAGTCATTACTCCGGCACTCTCATCGGCGACAAAGTCAACAGCGTGGTTTTTGACAACAGCAAAATCAAACATTTTGTCCCCGATTATCATTGCGTAGTCAATTGGGCGGAGGGTTTACGGCGCGCCATCGCGTGGCATGAAGCGCATCCTGAATTTCAAACGATTGATGCTGATGCCAATGCTTTGTGGGACAGGATCATCACAGCCTACGAAAATGTATTTCCGTAAAAAGCAAACCTCCGAGTTCTTGGAGAACTCGGAGGTTTTTTTATAATCTTATTGACCTTTGGCGTATAATTTTATTGGAGCAGAATTGCTCTCCAGAAAGAGAGACCAACATGCCAGGCAAGCCAGGCACCATTGCCATTTTGACAGGCGGGGGAGATGTGCCGGGATTGAATCCCGCCATCCGGGCCGTGACCATCCGCGCTTTGAGGGAAGGCTGCCGCGTCATCGGCGTTCGCCGTGGCTGGGCAGGATTGGTGGACGTGATCCGGGATAAGCAGGCAGATAACAGCAATAACTTTCAAGAGTTGACTGAGGAGATCGTTAACCGCGCCGGGCGCACAGGTGGGACGTTCCTGCATACCTCGCGTACCAATCCGGCCAGCATAAAGAAAGCCGATGTTCCAGAACACCTACAGGATAAATTCAAAGCTGACCGAAATGACCTGACGCCCGAAGTGTTGAAAAATCTTGATTT
The DNA here is from genome assembly GCA_021812905.1 of Chloroflexota bacterium. The sequence continues at coordinate 2,636 of JAKAMM010000290.1, forward strand.
CTTCGGCGTGGATTATTTAGTCCCGATCGGCGGGGACGACACATTAAGTTATGGCGTGCGGCTATATAAAGAAGGCGTCAAGGTTGTTGCGATTCCCAAAACGATGGACAACGATGTCCCCGGCACAGATTATTGCATCGGCTTTAGCACCTGCGTCACGCGCACGATTGCTCTTACCAACAGCCTGCGGACGATTGCGGGGTCACACGAGCGATTTTTAGTTCTGGAAGTTTTTGGTCGTTACGCGGGGTTTACCGCCATGTTGCCAACGATGGCCGGCGCGGCCAATCGCTGCGTCATCCCTGAATTCAAATTCAACATCGAGCATCTGACCGATTTGATGAGCAAGGATCGTCTGCGTAACCCCAGCCGCTATTCCATTGTGCTGGTCTCTGAAGGCGCGATGTTCGAAGGCGGAGAGATGATCTTTGAGGAACATACGACAGACGCTTATGGACATGCCAAGCTGGGCGGCATCGGTGATGTCGTGGCGGCGGCGATGAAGAATATCTCACCCAAGTTCAACGGCGGCAAAACAGTGGATGTTGTGGATCAGAAACTTGGTTACATGGTGCGCGGCGGCGACCCGGACGCAATTGACTCCATCGTCCCGATGGCATTTGGAAACCTGGCGCTCGACCTGCTTCTTAAAGGCGTGCATGGACGGCTGGTCGTCTTGAAGAACGGGCGCTATGACAACATGCCGCTGGATGTCATCACGGCCACAAAAAAAGTTGTCAACGTTGGGCAATTCTATGACACCGCGCGTTATCGCCCTAGGTATGAGAATTTTGAGATGAAGCCGCTCTTCATTATGGCCAGTGAAGGATAACCAAGTGCCCGTCACATTCAAAGTGACGGGCACCTTCTAAA
>JAKAMM010000291.1 GCA_021812905.1 Chloroflexota bacterium
TTCCCGATAAAGCCGACTTCCTCGACAACTTGTGTTACAAGATGGGCGCTTCACAAAATTTATGGAGACAGAAGCATCTTGAAGTATTGATCTATCAGGTTGAAGAGTTCCGCGAATAACCTCATTCGAACAAGGCTTTAAACACGAAGGACACCACGCACACAAAGGTAAGAATGCGGTAATTCCTTCGTGCTTCTTCGTGTTTCTTTGTGTCCTTTATGTTTAGATGCTTTTTGCAAATACAACGAATATGCCTCACACGGTCACAAATTGCGTTTTTTCAAAAGCCTGAAAGCGCAGGGTCAGCATAGAGTCAAGATCGGCTTTGTGGGTTGTCGCAGTTTCTTATAAATACTTTGAAATAGCCTCTTTGAAAGCAGGAAACTTTTCGTAGTAGTACGCATACAGGCATTTCTTTTTCACAAACGTCCATACTCCAGATTGAGATTGGGCGAATAGAGGGCAGGAAGCACAATTCCATGTTCAGGCTCCTGGCTTTTTTTCATACCCAAAGCGCATCTCTGATAGCGAACCTTATCCAGAAAGATGGTCGACGGGGATGCCTATGTAAAGTGCTGCGATCTTCTCCAATGGCATGCACACGCCCTGAGCGGTAATGTACGTGTCGTTGGTGACAGTCATCATTTCATTCCTTTTGAGAAGATACTAACAAAGCTCTTGTGAAAGTTGAAATTCATTTGGCCGCCAATCAGCACAACTCCGGTTTTGTATTGATCTTTTGCCGCTGGTATAATCACTTCAGCACAATTGAAAGACAATAATCTTATAAAAACACAAAGAATCGATTGCTTTTGGAAAACACAAACCTTTCCCCCGCCGGAAATTCTCTCTCCGATCTCACGTTCGACCAATTGCCATTCCATCTGCGTGAGGCCGCCGCACGTGCAGGCTGGACTTCGCTCATGCCTGTTCAAGCGCGCGCGATCCCATATTTGCTCACAAAAAGAAATATGATGATCCAGGCGCGCACCGGCAGCGGCAAGACGGGCGCGTTCCTGCTGCCGATGCTCGAACGGCTCGACCCATCACGCGCAAATTGTCAGGCACTGATCCTGGTCCCGACGCGCGAGTTGGCGCGTCAGGTTTGGCAGGAAGCGGAAAGGCTGATGGGAGATGCCGGTCTAAAAACAGTGGCCGTCTACGGCGGAGTCGGATACGGTTCACAAATCGATGCCCTCAAGCAGGGCACGCAGATTGTGGTCGGCACACCGGGACGCGTCCTCGATCATCTGCTCAAACGCACGTTCTCACTTGAACATCTCAAAATGCTGATCTTCGACGAAGCCGACCGGATGCTTTCGATGGGCTTTTATCCAGACATGCAGGATCTGCAACGATATCTTCCCAGGCGTTCCATTAATACCTGCATGTTCTCGGCCACGTTTTCTGAAGCGGTCATGCGGACTGCGCGCGAGTTCATTCGCGAGCCGGAGTTCATCAGCCTGAGCAGTGACCATGTGCACGTGACCGACACCGAGCATATTTTTTATCTCGTCGAAGGCATGGACAAGGATCGCAGTCTTGTGCGGCTGATCGAGATCGAGAACCCCGCTTCGGCGATTATTTTTTGCAACACCAAAGACCGCGTGCATTATGTCTCGACTGTTCTGCAGCGGTTCGGATATGACGCTGATGAATTAAGCTCCGAACTTTCACAGTCTGCGCGCGAACGAGTGCTCGAGCGCGTCCGACGCGGGACCCTGCGGTTTTTGGTCGCTACCGACGTGGCGGCGCGCGGCCTCGACATTCCCAGCCTGTCTCACGTCATTCAGTATGAGCCGCCCGAAGAACTCGAAGCTTACATTCATCGCGCTGGCCGGACCGGCCGCGCGGGTGCGGCGGGCATTGCAATCTCCCTGATCCATAAAGGCGAGAGGTTTGCACTTGAACACATCGCAAAACAATATGATATCGCTATGCAGGAACGTCCCATTCCTACCGATGCAGACGTAGCAGCGGTGGTGACTGAACGAATGACGGCGCTGCTTGAAGCGCGCCTGCGCGGCCGCGACAAATTGGAAAGCGAACGCAGCCGCCGCTTCATGCCGTTGGCACACAGCCTGGCCGAGAACGAAGATGAGTCGGCCATCATCACCATGTTACTGGATGATTATTACCAGCAGACTTTGCACACACCGCTTCCACAATCATTAGATACCCAAACCCCGGTTGAAAAGCCAAAACCACACCGCCCGGATCGCAACCGCACTGGACGACGCCCTCACAGGCGATAACATGACCACCCGACTTTATCTCATCCGCCACGGCGCAACGCAACTTACCGCAGAAGATCGCTTTTCGGGTTCGGAAAATGTCTATCTTTCCGATGAGGGCCGTTCCCAGGCAGGACATCTGGCTGCTCGCCTGACTGATAGCAAACTCTGCGCTTTATATGCCAGTCCGCTGGAGCGCACAATGGAAACAGCCCGGATCATCTGCGGGCCGCATGGTTTAACGCCGATTCCACGCGCCGGTCTGCGCGAGATCAACCACGGACATTGGGAGGGTTTGAGCCGTAAAGAAGTGGAGACTAACTTCGCGGAAGAATATTCAGCCTGGGACTCTGATCCTTTTACTTTCGCACCAGAAGGCGGCGAATCAGGCATCAGCGTGCTGGCGCGCGCCTTGCCCATCATCCGCGAGATCGTTGTCAAACATAAAGATGAGAGCGTGGCAGTTATTTCGCACAAAGCCACGTTGCGGTTAATTCTCAGTAGTCTGCTCGGTTTCGATGTGCGCGGTTATCGTGACCGGCTCGACCAGGCCCCGGCCTGCCTTAACGTCGTGGATTTCAGGGACCCCGTCCGCGCCCGGCTGATGCTGTTCAACGATATTTCCCATTACGCCGACCGTCCGTTGAGTCCGCACGCACATTTATCCAAGTGGTGGGATGCAAACGGAACGCCTGGTCCTGGTTAGGTCTGCAATTACAACAAGCCTGTTTCATAAGAAAACACATTGCGGAGTCCCCATAAAGAATATCCTCACCTATCTTGAGAATCACACGATCGACATTCTTGCCGACATTGAAGAGCTGGTACGGATCGAATCGCCGTCCAATGATGTGGAGGGCATCCAGCGCGTACAGGACCTGACCGAAAGCTGGCTCGGCGAATTCGGACAGATCAACCGCCACCCCAGCCCGCTCGGCGATGTGGTGCACGCGCACATTCAAGGTCAGAGCAGTGAGCGGAACGTGTTCCTGGCGCACATCGACACAGTTCACCCCGTTGGTTCGTGGAGGGCTGTTTGGTCGGTCAAGGACGATCAGGCTTTTGGCCCGGGCGCATACGATATGAAGGCGGGCGTTGTCCAGGCGCTGTGGGCACTGCGCGCTCTGAAGTCACTTGGCAGAACACCCTCTGTGAGTATTGACTTTCTGCTTACGCCGGATGAAGAAACCGGCTCGGAGATCGGACGGCCTTACATTGAAAAGTTGGCAAAAGGTGCTAAGGCTGTGCTGGTGCTGGAAG
>JAKAMM010000011.1 GCA_021812905.1 Chloroflexota bacterium
ATGAGACTCTGCTTCTGCGCGTCGAAGCCCGGCGCGATGCCGATCTGTGCTTTGACGATTTGTTCGGAAAATATCGAGATGATGATCGCGGCCGAGGCCGTAACGATAAAGGCCAGATTTGCCATGCGCGAAAAAAGATCCCAGGCGGCCTGACGCCCTTTTTGGGTCAATACTTCGGAAAGCACCGGGATGAAGGCCATTGCCAGCGCGCCGCCGGAAATGAGCGCGAAAAGCAGATCAGGCAGGTTGTTGGCGACGTTGAAGGCGTCGAGTTCAAAGGATAGATGAAAAGTGCGCGCGATGATGACCGAGCGCGCGAAGGCCAGAACCTTATCCAGCGTAAAGAAGAATCCGAGCAGGAGCGAAGTGCGCGTCAGGAAGGAGAGCTTTTTCATGTGTGTAATTTAACCACAGATAAACCCGGATTTGCACAACTGGGTTTATCTGTGAATTGTATCTTTTCAATAAAGCGGGGTGTGGGGTGTTTTGGGCGGGCGAAGCCCGCCCAAAACACCCCACTTCCTCCTTACTTTTGAGAGGATACTGTGAATTGTTTTTAATTGCGTGTATCTGTGAGGGGATTAAAACGTAGCTTTATACTGCCCACCGTCCACGGTCAACATCACGCCCGTGAGATACGAAGCGGCAGGCGAAAGCAAAAAGACCGCTGCGTTGGCGAATTCCTCCGGGCGGCCAATCCGGCCAAAGACGCTTTTCTGCGCATCTAGGGCAAGTTCTTTTTCGAGGGTCGTGCCGTTCTTTTGCGCGCGGAAAGCCGCAAGTTCGCGGATGCGGTCTGTGTCTATTGTGGCGGGCAGGATCGAGTTAAAACGGATGCCTTCGCTGCCAAGTTCCAATGCCAGGCTTTTGGTCAATCCAACTGTCGCGAGCCGGATGCTGTTCGATAACACCAAATTCGGCAGCGGCTGTTTGACCGTGTACGATGTCATGGTCAGCACGCTGGCCGATTTTGATTTCCGCAAATGGGGCAGGGCAGCGCGGATAAGGCGCACGTGACTCATGAAAGAAAGATTGACCGCTTTCTCCCAGGTTGCCTCGTCGAAAGAATCGAACGCGCCCGCGGGAGGTCCGCCCGCATTGGTGACCAATAAATCGAGTCCGCCCAAAGCCTTGATCGCCTGCTCCACCAGTTTCGGTGGAACCGACGGGTCGCTCACGTCTCCTGCGAGACCTGTGACCGGCGCGCCCGTTTCCTGGGCAATTTTCTCCGCTGCGGCTTTGATCTTGCCTTCATCGCGCCCATTGATGACGACTTTGCATCCTTCGCTTGCGAGAGCCAACGCGGTTGCATAACCCAGTCCGCGCGAGGCGCCAGTGACGAGTGCGCGTTTGTCTTTCAATCCAAGATCCATTTTTGTCTCCTTTGTAAAAAGACCCTAAAGGCAGTAGATGTCTTTAGGGTCTTTAGTTTACACCAAACCGACCGCTTAGAAAATCGCGTCCATCAAATCCCGTTCCCGCAACATGCGCCGCCGCCAGTTGTTGATGAGTGGAACGATGAAGGGCAATAGGCGCATGCTGTAATACGGCGGCAGGACAGGCACACCGAGCAGGTCACCGAAGCTGATCAATACGAAGAGATGCTCCAGACTGCCGCGCTCTCGTGCCAAAGTCCGCACCTGATCGTGGATTGCCATGCCGTAAAGAATCTCGCCGAGGGTGCGGATGGGACGCGGGGATGCGTTTGTCATGCCGCGCACATCAGACGAACAGGTTATCCGCCATGGTGCTGAGCGTTTTCAGGCCGCGCACTTCTTTCTCGTAGAGCGGCAGGTTGGCGCGCACCATGCCGTCAAACTTCTCCCAGACCTCGGTCATGTAGCGATCCTGCATGGCGACGCGGTTCTTGACGAAGTCTGGCGATTTGTCGTTGACCTGCTTTTTGTCAATGATCATGTTGACGATCACGCCGCCGACCGGGATGCCAAAGTCGTGGAACCAGCCGATGAAGCGGGTGATGACTGCAATCGGCAGGGCTTCGGGCAGGGTGACAAAGAAGAAGGCGGTCTGAGCGGGATCGGTCAGCATTTCGCGCGCCTTGCCCATGCGGTCGCGGAAGGCGACCAGGTAATCCAGGAGCGGATCTTTTTCCTTCTTCTTGGTGAAGGACAGCAATTCGCGCAGGGAGCGGGCTTCGTCGCGACTCTTGAGCATCTTGTTGACCCACAGCGAGTAGACCTGCGACATGCCCAGCAGACGGCGGGCGTTGGCGGTGGGGGCGGTGTCGAAAACATACACGTCATATTCGCCGCCTATCATCAAGTCCACCATGTTTTCGAACATGGCCGATTCTTCAAAGGCCGGATTCATCGTGGCTGATTCGACGAACTCTTCGGCCTTGGTGGAAATATCCGCAAACTTTAGGAACCATTGGATCTTGTCACGGATTTCCTGCTTGGAACGTTCGATGGTCTCTTTTGTGTCAATTTCATATGCCCATAGATTCGGGACGCCTTCGACTGCGGTCGGCTTGCCAAATACGTTCTGGCCGAGCAGTCCGCTCAGGCTGTGGACGGGATTGGTGGATGCCAGCATGACGCGCATGCCCTGCTTTGCCAGCCAAATGGCCGTTGCGCCCGCCAGAGCGGTCTTACCCACGCCGCCCTTGCCGCCGAAGAACAGGTATTTCAAGCGTTGGTGGTCGCTGACATATTTTTTCATGGAGGTTTCAATTGAAGTTGTCATGGCATCCTCCTACTTTCCGTACATGATTTCTGCAAGTCGCTTGATCATATCCAAGCCGGTCACGTCGCGTTCCAGTTCGGGAATGTGCGCCGCCACCTGCTGGCCGAACATGGTCTTGATCTCTTCCAGATATTTGTCCTGCATCTCGATGCGGTTCTTCAGGTAGGACGGGATGTTCTCCTTGAGCAGTTCGCGCGGCACAACGCGGTTGACCACATAGCCCATGATCGGCACGTTGAATTTGGCGAACAATTCGGCGGCCTTGCTGGTATCGATCAGGATCATTTCTTCGGGGATCACAACAAAGAAGAAGCCGGTCTTTTCCTTGTCGGTCAGAATACTCGAAGAGGCGTTAATGCGGGTGCGAATGTATTGTAGTTCGGTGAGGATTTGATCTTCCTCGGTCTCCTTCTCGCGCTTTAACCGGGAAACCATTTCCTCGTACTCGCGCATCTCCTCGCGCAATTTGGTGATCTTGTTGATCCACTCGTCGTACACTTTTGCCATGCTCAGGTAGTAAAGCGCATGGCCGAGCGGGACAAGATCGTAAATGTAGTAATCGTACTCGCCGCCTATAACGATGTCCACCACTGCATCGAAGATGGCGCTTTCTTCCATGGCAGGTTCTGCGGATGCGGCCTGAATGTATTGCTCGATCTCTTCAGGCACCTGCTCGAAACCGTACATATCCAGAATTTTCTTGCGGATTTCATTCTGATAATTCTTGATGTGCGAGTCGGCGTCGATCTCCTGCGCCCACAGATTGTCCATGATCTTGACCGGACCTTTGCCGAAGATATCTTTCTGGAAGATATCCGAAAGACTGGCTTGGGGATCAACTGAAAACACTAGCACCTTCTTACCCTGTTTGGCCAGCCAGTAGGCGGTTGCGGCGGAAAAAGTTGTTTTGCCCAATCCGCCCTTTCCGCCGAACATGATGTAACGACGTTCCGGGTGTTCTTCGAAGATTTGTTTGAGGGACATGATATTTGCTCCTAGAACATGGCGTCTGAGACATCTTTCTCACGCAGCAGGCGCCGCTTCCAGGTCGAGATTTGAGGCACAACATAAGGAAGCAGGCGCAGGCTGTAATATGGCGGCAAAATCGGGACGCCGATCATATCTCCCATCGTGATCAGAATGAACAAGTGCTCCATGCTGGCGCGCGTCCGCACGGCGTAGCGGCTCATGTCGTGTGAAGCCATGCCGTAGAGCACTTCCTTTGTGTTCTGCCAGAAGCTTTTTTTCTCAGGGGTTTCTTGACTCATCAGATAATCCTTTCTGAAATGGATTTGGATTTTATTGATACTTATAGTCCGTCCAGGTGATAATCGTGCTCATCGGTAAATTCGCGTTCACGCAGCACGCGGCGTTTCCAGGTTGCTATCTGAGGCAACACAAAAGGCAGCAAGCGCAAACTGTAATAGGGCGGCAGGACCGGAACCCCGATCATGTCCCCGACTGTCGTAAGCATAAAAAGACTCTCCATGCTGGCGCGCATTTCAAGGGCATGGCTGGCGAATTCCAGGCCCAACATCCCGAACAGGAATTCTCGAACGACCTGCCAGCGGCTCGGCTTTTCTCTTGATTGAACTTTGTCACGTTTCATATTATACTCGCCAATAACATTGGATGATTACCGAGGTGCAGCGTGAATCCACAATATATTCTGGTCATTGTCGTCATTGTTGTTATGGGTTGGTTTGCCATTGGCTTTATCTTTAATTTGCGCCGAGGTGACGCGGTTCTCAAATGGATGCAGGCCGGCCTTCCAGACATCGGGCCGCGCACCACATTCCGCTGGCTTGGAACTTCGGTGGCTGAATTGGTAATCGCCAAAGCGAAGAATCCGTTCCGTCGTCTTGAAACCCTGCTTGTGTTGGCGCCTCGCGACGTGTTTTGGATGATGATCGTCTCTGCCTTCCAGGGCCGACGCGATACCCTGATCTTTCGCGCGGTCCTCAACTCGCCTCCGTTCCTGGATCTTGAGCTGGCCGACCCTAAATCCTGGGGTGGACGCGCTGCCCTTAGTCAGGTCGTAACACGTGGTTGGGAAAGCAGACCTTATCAAGGCTTGCAGTTAATGGCGCCCAGGGGATTTCTGGATATGGCAACTACAACACTTGACCGACTTGCCACACCCATGCAGAAACTCTCCCCGCGCTACTCTCGATTGAGTCTGCGCAAGAACACGCCCAACCTCGAAATTCACATTCCCTTCCCTGACACTCGCGGTACGGATGCAGTGCAGTATTTCGGAGCTTTACGTGACCTTGCCCGCGCGATCGGTGAACGCTGATGATTATCCCGGTACACACAAGAGGGGAGACGCAAATTTCCGCGTCTCCCCTTTGATTTTTGACCGCGGATTAATTTAATCCGCTGCCGCAGGTGCGGCTTTCTTTTTGGCCGCGCCGCCACCCTTAGCGTAACGCTGATAGGCCTGATAGCCATCCCAGCCGATAACAAGGGCTGCTACGAAGAGCAGAGCGGAGATCACGACCATAGCCCACGCGCCGGCCGCTTCCGCGCCACCTAAGGGGACGATGGTGACATACAAGTTGCGAGCAGTGACCAGTGTGGCCGCCAGAGTGGTTATATACATGAAGAGCATCGGCCACAATACATAGGTCGGGTTGCGCTTCTGCTGCTTCAACCACACCGTGACAATCAGCAGACTGAGTGCCGCCATCAACTGATTGGCCGCACCGAACATTTGCCACAGATATACCCAGGTGCCGGTCAATACCAAAGCCACGACCAGCGCCATTGAGACGAGGGTAGAGACATGCATGTTCTTTAGTGCGGGCATGGCATCGCCAACCCACTCAGATAAAGTCACGCGCATTACACGGAAAATCAACTGGGTTACAGTCAACACGATGACCATGAAGGCGCCGAAGCCGAGAGCCGTGCCCAACAACTTGAAACCATCACCAAAGACCACGGTCAACAGACTTCCAACGCCTGCAGCGAAGCGACCTGCGCCGCCGCCCGAACCGGCGATGGAGACAGCTACCAGCGAGAGCAAGGCTAGTGTGTTCTCGGTGAACATCGCTCCGCCGCCGACTGGTAGGGCGTCGGTCTCGTATTCCAACTGGCGGGCTGTGCCGATCGAGCCGAACAGAGCATGCCAGCCGGATATCGCGCCGCAGGCAATGGTCACGAACAGCATTGGCCATAACGGCTGCCAGGCTTTACCCGCTGCTGGCAGCCAGGTGAGCGGCTTGACTGCATCGAGTGCAAAAGCGCCAACCGCCGGTTTGATAAAGGGAGCCAGCACCGCACCGATGGCACTGAAGCCAATGGTCAGCAGCGTGATCCAGAAACCGATGTAGTTGACTGGCTGAGCGAACCTCCAGATTGGCAAAGTTGCCGAAAGATATGCAAAAACCAGCAGGAACAGAGCCCAGAACAGGTACGATGGAAGCGTCTTGATCATGCCTGTGGCGGCATCATAGACTGCTGTGCTTGCGCGTTTTCCATCAGCGCCAGGAATCGGCATGCGTGGATCAGCTCCCGTTGGATCTGTGACGGTCATCAACGCGTTTCCCCCACTGATCTTGTCAATGGCGCCGTTGAAAGCCACCAAGGCGCCGTTGATCGGTCCGGCCCAGCTGATTGCGCCAGTGGGTTTACCATTGGCGTCCAACTTCGGCGTTGCTCCAAATGGACCAAAGATCATGGCGGCTAGAGTCACGATCACTACAATTGCTGTTACCAGGATCAGATCCATTTTCCAACGATAGAGCATTTGGCCGGCCAGGAAGCCCATGAGAGCCAGCATGATGATGCCGAATGGCACATCGGGACGAGCGGCCATCAGGGAGGCCATAATGCCCATGAACGCACCGGCGATAAGCAGCAGGTAGAAGAAAATAAAAACGAACATGATGCTTCGGGTGCGCGGCGCGATCAGTTTATGGCTGATGGCGCTCAAGCTGTTGCCATCGTTGCGGACAGCCACGATGATGGCGCTGTAGTCGCTGGCCCAGCCGATGAAGGACACGCCGATCATCAACCATAATAAGGCCGGCAACCAGCCCCACAAGCTTGCGGCAGTGATCACGCCAACGATTGGCCCGGCTGCGGCGATGGACTTGAAGTGATAACCAAACAGCACGTTGCGGTTGGTGGGCATGAAGTCCACGCCGTCCATATACATTTTGGCGGGCGTCGCTTTCTTGGCGTCTGCCTGAATGACATCGCGGTCAATCACCTTGGCATAGAAGTTGTAGGCCAGGTAGATGATGACCGCTGCGATCAGCACGATCCAGAGAGTGTTCATAATTGGTTCCTCCTTTAGCAGGAATTAATGAAGAACAGATCAGCTTTGATGCAATTTATGTTATCAGCGCAGGAAAAAAATTATTCGTTCGATGACGGGCACCTCCTTTTTGTATTGAGACCACGGTTATGCTGGCACGGACTGGTCTGCCAGTAGTCGGGCAATTTCATCGCCAGCAGATTGCAACGTCTGACTTCCCATGAAGCGCACTTTTTTGTCAACGATGATGGCTGGGTAGCGGCGCGCATTATATTTAAGTGATTTGTAAAAACCCTCGAGGGAGGCCGCATCGATCACTTTGACCGCGATCCGGTCACAGTGAACTCGAAAGACTTCCTGCACCCAGTCGGATACGGCTTGATATTCATTGATGAGGTCTTTAGGCAGACTGCTCTCCATCTGTTCCTTGTGGATCCGATTAGTCGCGCCCATCTCGCGCCAGGCCACTTCGCAGTGTGTGCAATGATAATAGGCCGTCGGCGCGTAGGCAATGATCTCTACCAGCAAAGGTTCATCCATTTCTACTCCTTCTACTCTTAAAATAAAAGCGCCATAGAGCAATGTTTGTAGCTCAATGACGCAAAACCACTATATTGGCAAGGCGACGCACATCTGCCAAGTCGTAATAATGTCTGTAAGACTGAAATCATGCGATGGCCGCAAGAACATGGCTGAGAGACCTTTTATCTATGCAATGGTGATAACACCAACCAAAGTTTTGTGTCGCTCTCTACAACTATTATCCCAATTGTATTACCATAAGTGAGAATGTCAATAGGCAATCGCTGGTGGCTGGTGATTACCCACAAGTAAAATCATGGGGAAGGAGTGCAAAAAGATAAAAGCCAGGGTCATGGCGGTAACGATGACGGTCGAGATTCCTTGTGGAAGGTAATAGGGATCATCGCGGTCTGTAGGAATCCCTCATTTGCACGTATGTCTTCGGCGTGCCAACCGCCCTACGCGGTGATTTTCGTTGGATTAGTAAGCTTAAGGCAAGAAAGATGATGTAAATGAGTCAAGTTTAGGGCAAATTTGCAAGTACACAAACACAATACATATCCCATGCATGCACAGATTCTCCTTGGGTCGATATTCTGGTATGGCAAATACGGATCGTCGCCTATTATGCGGCAAATGGCAGGGAGTGCCTTGTCCCAAATAATGGGAGCAAAAATATTTGGCCGTTCTTTTGTTATAGGGTATGACGACGACTTTGCATTTAGTTGTATGTTAATTATAGCGCGTCTCGTCAGTCTGAGACGAAGTCTCGCTAGATCTCTTCTTCCAGTTTGGTGGTTGGTGCGATCAGGAAGATGATATTGTCCCAGACGATGTGACTGACAACCAATCCGCCGAGCGGAAAGCCGAGCGCGTATAACCCGCCTCAAAATGCACCGGCAATGATCGCTGCGCCGATGAGGGTGAAGTTTCCGCTGACGATGTGGACTCCGCCGTAGGCCGCGGTTCCCATCATCCAGCCCCAGAAGCGGCCAAACTTTTTCATCAGGCCATCTTGAGAGAAACCGCGCCAGAAATATTCTTCGGCAGGGCTGATGACCATGCCAAGCCGCATCATCAATTCCCGGCGCGGACGGATGCGTTTGAGTGCGTAATTGTCTTCGATCTGCTTGCCGCCGTTTGGCACGATCTTGCGGGAGATTCGATCTCAGGCGTGGAATCTGCGGCGGTGACTTTGGCTTGGGGAAACTACAAAACGGCCTCGCGTGCCAGATCACCGGTGCCGGTTCCCAGGTCAAGCAGCGAAGCGCTGTTTGTTAATCTGGCAAGTTGAATGACTTGTTTGTGCCAACGCACATCCTGAAAGCCTGTCATGAGTCGGTTCATTAAGTCGTAGCGTTTTGCAATACGGGTAAACATGTTTTGAACGTAAACCGCGCGTTTGCTGTCGGTCAATTGAGTCATTTGGTTCTCCTTAAAGTTTTGCTTATTATAAACGCATGTTATACTGCGGCTCATTAAAGTAATGCGAGATTAATCCCGCTCTACCTTTGGAGCATTAATGACACAGGAAAAAAGATCCCTCTTTCAAATCTGGTGGCTTGCCATTCGACCCAGGACGCTGCCCGCCGCGGCTTCAGGTGTGGTGATGGGAAGCGCGCTGGCTTGGAGAGACGGGTCATTTCAATTTGCACCCGCGTTGGCGGCATTGTGCGTGGCTTTGCTTTTACAAATTGGAAGCAATGTTGCCAACGATGTCTTTGACTTCGAGCGCGGCGCGGATACAGCCGAAAGACAAGGCCCGGTGCGCATCACGCAGGCGGGATTGCTCTCGCCCGCGCAGGTCAAGCGCGGGATGTGGATCATATTTGAGCTGGCAGCGTTATGTGGGCTTTATCTCGCCTCGCTTCGCGGCTGGACCGTGATCCTGATCGGCCTCGCGGCAATTATCTCGGCGATAGCCTATACCGGCGGCCCGTTTCCGCTTGGATATTATGGACTCGGCGATGTGTTCGTCTTCATCTTCTTCGGCGTTGTCGCGGTGACGGGGACATATTATGTGCAGGCCGGTTCGGTCAGCATGGCCGCGTGGTGGATGGCAATTCCCGTCGGCTTGATCATCACCGCGATTTTGGTGGTCAACAATTTGCGCGATATTGAGAATGACCGAGTCGCAGGAAAACATACGCTGGCGGTGAGGATGGGAGCGAAAACCGCAAAAGTTGAATATGTTTTGTTTATCGCGCTTGCTTATTTGATATTGCCCGCGTTAATCATCTTCAAGATACTTCCATTATCTTCTTTACTTGCCTTGCTCTCTTTGCCGATTGCATATAAAGCGACGAAGATTGTATTGACGCAGACAGGTCGTCCGCTCAATGTTGCGCTGGCAGGCACAGGTCAGACCGCGTTGGCGTACAGCCTTTTATTTTGGGTGGGGATTTTGTTTTCATAGAAATTTGCTGGTCTCCCTGGCCTAGCCTGCCAGGGCAGGCGATACGGCGGCGGGTTTCGATACGCGACGAACGCTACTCAACCACCGCCGCCTACTCGACCAACGGACTACTTTTGAATTGAGGAAATTTTTGCAGCAAAGAAATATATTCTTCAGGCTGTTCCGCATGGACATTATGTCCCGCCCCTGGAACGATGATGTGTTTGCAGTTTGAAATTTGTTCAGCCATTTTGCGAATCACTTGAACATATTTTTCATCTTTCCCACCAGCAATCAATAGAACAGGAAAAGAAAGATTCGACAAAGAATCCCAGAGCGGAGTCTGTGCTCCGGGGCTGAGTTCGCGGATGACTTTTGCCATCCAGCGCGGATCGTTACGTGAGGCAGATTCTTTGATGGCGGATAATTTTTCAGGGTGGAAATTCAGGCTGGCGAAGAGTGGCATTCGATACCATTTGTCCACAAAAGTGGACATGCCATCTTTCAAAATGGATTCGGCACGGGCGGTGTCTTCTGCGAGGCGAAGGGCGCGCTCGGCTTGGTCCACGATGCCGGGATTGGCGGATTCAAGCGTCAGCGTGAGAATCCGCTTTGGGTAACGGCAGGCAAACGCGAGTGCGGCGCGACCGCCAAGTGAATATCCAACGAGATGAATTTTCGGCGCGGGGATTTCATCCAATAATCGAAAAAGCCATTCGGTCAAAATATCAAAATCAAGCGGGGAGTTGACATCGAGGTTTGTGTTTTCCCCGTGACCAGGCAGATCGGGCAGGATACAAAAATAATTTTCGCGGAACGGGCGCGCAATTTCGAGCCAGCTTTGCCCGCTGCCGAGAAAGCCGTGCAGAAAAACAAGCGGTGGATTTTTGGGATTGCTGAGGGTGAGCATTACGTCAACCCGCGCCTCATTGCGGATGCGATGCAACGCATGTCGTCCACGAAGGCGGGCAGGGATTCGAGCGGCAGGGATTGTTCGCCGTCGGAAAGCGCGGCGGCGGGGTTAGGATGCACCTCGACGAGCAGGCCATCTGCGCCTGCGGCCAAAGCGGCGCGCGACGCGGCAGGGACCAAATCGGCGCGGCCTGTGGCGTGGCTTGGATCGGCGATGATCGGAAAATGCGTGGTCTCTTTGATCAAGGCAATGGCGTTCACATCCAGCACGTTGCGCGTGGATGGGTCGAAGCCGCGAATGCCGCGCTCGCATAAAATAATTTGTTGATTTCCACTTGACGTAATGTGTTCTGCCGCCGCCAGCCATTCCTGAATCGTGGACATAAAACCGCGTTTGAGCAAAACGGGTTTGGTCTGTTCGCCTGCCGCCCAGAGCAATGGAAAATGCTGCATGTTGCGGCTTCCAATTTGGATGATGTCGCTGTAATCAGTGACGAGCGGTAACTGCTCCACGCCCAGCGCTTCGGAGATAACGAGCAAGCCAAACTCGTCCGCAACCTGCCGCAGGATTTTCAGCCCATCGAGTCCCAATCCTTGAAAAGCGTGCGGCGAGGTGCGCGGCTTGAACGCGCCGCCGCGGATCACATGCAATCCAAGCGCGCGCATGGATTTTGCAACGGCGTACGTTTGCTCGTAACTTTCAACGGAGCATGGTCCCGCGATTAGGAGAATATCATCGCCGCCGATTTTGAGGTTATTGGAAAGTGAAATGGGCAGAGTGTTTGTCATGGTTTTGTGTAGGGTGGAGTCAAAAGTCTCCTGACTTTCGAGTCCAGCATGGGCGCAACTTCAACGCGCTTTAATTTACCTGACGCAGTATGTGGCAGGGATTCGACAAAAACAATTTGCTTCGGAACTTTATAGCCCGCAACCTGTCCGCGCAAAAACTGAAGCAGAGTCTCCGCTGATAACGGTTCGCGCAAAACGACAGCCGCTGCGACGGATTGTCCCCATTCAGGATCGGGGATGCCAACGACGCAGGCTCCACTCACGGCAGGATGATTCATCAAAGCGCGTTCCACTTCTTCGGGATAAATGTTTTCGCCGCCGCTGACGATTAAATCGGTGCGGCGGGTGAGTACCCACAAATCGCCATCTGAATCAAGATAGCCAATGTCGCCCGTGTGAATAGACCTGACGGGTTTTTCATAATCGAGATAACCATTCATCACTGTTTTTCCGCTAACAACGATTTCACCGACTTCTCCATTTGGAAGCGATTTGCCCGATTCGTCTACGATGTCAACGCTTGTGCCTTGCAAAGGTTTGCCGAGGCTGCCAGGTTTGGCGCGCGTCTGCTCGGGCGTGGACGTGGCGACTTGTGAGGTGGCTTCGGTCAAGCCGTAGGTGAGGGCGATGGGCAAGTCGAGGGCGAGGGCTTTTTCGACGAGGCTGGCAGGCGCGCTTGCGCCTCCGAGCAAAATCACGCGCAGGGATGACGATGGTTTGAAATCGGGATATTTTTCCAGCAGGCGATGAAGCATGGTTGGGACAAGCGAAACAATGGTGATGTTCTCGTCGGTGAGCGCGTGATGGACCGCGTCCACGTCAAAGCTGGGATGCAGGACGATGGTGATGCCATAGAGTGCGGCGCGGAAAACGATGGCCATGCCGCCTATGTGATACAGTGGCATGGTCAACAGCCAGCGGTCGTGCGGGTCAACGCCGAGGCGTTCAGCGGAGGCAAGCGCGCTGGCGTGGTAATTGTCGAAGGTGAGAAGCACGCCTTTGGGGAAGCCAGTTGTGCCGGAGGTGAAAAATATTCCTTGAATGGGATCAGGCTTGAGCGGGGAATGAGTCCGCGCGGGAAAAGGCTGGGGCGTGGAAAAAAGTTCGGGTACAAGAATCTGCTGCGAGAGTCCGACCAGTTCCGATTCGCAAATAAGTAAATCACATTGGCTTTGTTGAATCTGCCATTTGAGTTCGGCTTCGGTGAGACGAATATTGAGCGGAACCGCCACCGCGCCGAGGCGAGCGAGCGCATGGATGAGCGCCACGTACGCGGGCTGGTTGCTGAGATGAATGCCAACGCGCGCGCCGCGTTTAATTTCGCGCGCTTCGAGGAGCGCGGCAATGAACTCTGCCCAATCGTTGAGGGCGGAGTATGTCCATGTTTGTTTGTCGAATTCGAGCGCGGGGCCGTCGGGGGTCTGCGCGGCGCGTTCAGCGAGCCAATCAATCATTGAATTTGAATCTCCAAAGCGGGATAAATCCCTGCCTCAGTTCATGAAAGTCCACTGAAGTGGACTTGTTGTGCCAGCCCGAAGGGCTTCCATGTTGTGAGGCAGGACTTTAGTCCGACGGTTACGGCAGCCAGGGATATTTGCGGAAATTCGGTTTGCGTTTTTCGTTGTAAGCGTTGCGGCCTTCCTGCCCTTCTTCGGACATGTAAAAGAGCATGGTGGCGTTGCCTGCCAATTCCTGCAAGCCTGCCTGCCCATCGAGTTCGGCGTTGAAAGCAGATTTGAGATTGCGGATCGCGAGCGGACTCATCGCAAGAATTTCCTGCGCCCACGCGACGCCCTCCGCTTCGAGTTGATCCACTGGCACAACCTTGTTGACCAGTCTCATATCGAGCGCTTCCTGCGCGTTGTACTGGCGGCAGAGATACCAGATCTCTCGCGCTTTTTTCTGACCGACGACTCGCGCCAAGTAAGATGACCCAAACCCGCCGTCGAACGAGCCGACCTTTGGGCCTGTTTGCCCGAAAATGGCATTATCAGCGGCGATGGTTAGATCCGCGATAACGTGCAGGACGTGTCCGCCGCCGATGGCGTAGCCTGCCACGAGCGCGATGACCGGTTTGGGCATACTGCGGATGATGCGCTGAAGTTTGAGCACATTCAAACGCGGCACGCCATCCTCGCCAACATACCCAGCGTGACCGCGCACTTTCTGGTCGCCGCCAGAGCAGAAGGAATATTTTCCATCCGTGGCGGGACCGTTGCCCGTGAGCAAGGCCGCGCCGATGCGCGTATCTTCCCAGGTGTTCTCGAAGGCTTCGATCATTTCCTTGATCGTATCAGGTCGGAAGGCGTTGCGTACTTCGGGACGATTGAACGCGATGCGCGCAATCCCGTCCGCTTTGTGGTAGGTGATGTCTTGGTATTCTTTGACTTTGATCCAGTTCATAATTCCTCTGTTTCGTGTTGTGTTTTCCGTTTTTGAATATGTCGGTGGTCGAGTAGACACGAGCGTTCTTTGCGAGTGTCGTATCGAGACCACCACGTTTTCAAGTTATCTTTTGTTTTCGTGTAACTCGTTGGTTTCGACACCTGCACTGCAACACACCTGCCCTGGCGGGCAGTGCCAGGGAACGCAGTGCGGTGCAAGTGTACGGCGGAGTTGGTTGAGTAGTGTTCTTTGCATATCAAAACTCGCCGCCTACTCAACCAACGGATTTATTATTTTTCTTACGCGCCGATTTAATTCTTTTCTCAATTGCTCAAATTTGGCCGCGTCGCTGTGGATTTCGATAATGGTTGGTTTTTCCGATGCAAGCGATTTTTTCAGCGCGGATGAAAGCGAGAGGCGTTCAACGCAAACATAGTCAAGGCCATAAAGTTTCGCGGCGTGTTCAAAAGTTAATCCATGTGGAGCGACGAATAACTTGTTGAATAGCGGTTCAAATTGTGAGATGGGCAGGCGCTGAAAGATCCCGCCGCCGTCGTTGTTGATGACGATAATCGTGGCGCGGATTCCGCAGCGCGAGAACGCAAGCAGTCCGTTCATGTCGTGATAAAAAGATAGATCGCCCGTGACGAAAACTAATCCTGGCAAATGCGCGGCCGCGCCAAGCGCGCTGGAGAGCGTACCGTCAATTCCGCTTGCGCCGCGATTGGCGAAGACTTGCACGGGCTTTGCGTCAGGCTTGGCGAATTGATCAAGATGGCGAATGGGCAAACTATTGGCGACGAAGAGACCGTTGCCCGCTGGGAGTTGACTCAGCACATCGGGCAGGATTCCGCCCTCGAAGTCTGATTCCGCTCGCATCGCGCGGACCTCATCCCAAGCCGCGTTTTCGAGCCTTCTCCACGCTGGGAGCCAGGGCGGGTCGGATTGGCGATCCGACCTACGAAGCAATGACTCACACAACAAAAGCGGGTCAGCCCACATGGAATGTGTGACGCGGAAACGGTCATCGCGCCAGCGTTTGGTTTCGGAGATGTGGATTTGCGGAATGTCATCGAGGCTGTCGAGATAATCTGATAATGAGTTGCTCGTGGGCGGGTCGCCGAAGCGGAGGATGATTTGCGGGTGCAGTGATATTGGCAAAAAGGTATCGTAGCCGCCAAGAATATTTTCGTTGACATGCGTTCCAAATCGCAAACCAGACAGCGCGTCGGCGAGGATGGGATAACCTGTTCGCGTGGCGAGTTCGGTTAAGCGCACGGGAAAGTCTCCATTGGGACATCTGGGTCCGCAGACAATGAGTCCGCGCGGGGAGGAAGAGACGGCGCGGGCGAGGAAGTCTGTCTGTTCGATGGAAGGAGAAAGATTGGGACGAGAAAATGTCAGTTGCGCGGGAGCAGATTCGAGGGCGGAAAGAAGCGGAGCGTCCATCCAAGCAGGTATATCAGTTGGAACGTGAATTGGTTCAAGCGGTTTACGAAATGGAAAATTCAGATGGACTGCGCCAGGCAATGGCGATTGCGAGGTTTCCCAAGCACGGGCGGCGAGCGTTTGCAGATAGCGCATGAGGTGACGCGAAAAATTTGCTTCGGGCGCAGGCACATCTGCAAACCAACGGACATGATCGCCAAAGAGTTTGATCTGGTCAATGGTTTGGTTTGCGCCGCTCTCGCGCAGTTCAGCGGGACGGTCGGCGGTGAGCACGATGAGCGGGACTTCGCTGTAATTGGCTTCGACGATGGCGGGGAAAAAATTC
>JAKAMM010000292.1 GCA_021812905.1 Chloroflexota bacterium
ACCCCACTTCCCCCTTCTTATAGAAGATAAAAGACGATTTGAATTACTTTGCAGTTGTCTTCCTGGTCTTTTTGCCGTGGCCCATGATGCGTTCGTAAGCGCTCAGCCATTCGTTGGCAACGTTCATCAGTTCCTGCAATTGTTTTTCGGTGGTGTCGGTGGTTTGATGGACTTGATCTTGCAGGGTTTGAGCTGCGTCGTCCAGCAGGGTGAGGCGCTCATCGACTTTATCCATGTCCTTGCGAAGATCGCGCATGGATTCTTCCTGGGAGAGCGAATGACCCGTCCAGCGTTTTTGTTCATCGGCTTTGAAGGCCACCCATTCTTGGTGCACGCGCTCTTCAGCCAATCTTTGCATTTCGCTGACTTCGGCGATACGGCGTTCGAGTTTCTGATTCAGTTCGGTGTAGGCATCCTGGGCGCGTTTGGCGGCACGGATGGAATCGTCCAGCGCGGCGACCTGCACATCCATATTCTCGGCCTGTTTTGTGAAGCCATCATATTTGATCTGCCAATCCTTCCAGGCGTGGTCGCGATCCACCTGGGATCTGGCTTGCTGCTCAAGAAAAGCCGCCTGCGCGTCTTTGCGCTCTGATTCTGTTGCGTGCAATTCGTCCAGGCGATTTTCGAGGCTGCGAATCCCATCGTCATGGATGACAGTTTTATTGCGCGCTTCGTCGGCGCGCTTGCGAACTGAGGCCAGCTCGCCTTGTATATCGGCCACGCGCTTTGCATCCTGTCGGCGCGCGTCTTCCAAAGTTTTTTGTGCGAGTAAAACCTGCTCTGTGTTTGTGATGGCCGCTTCCACTTTTTGTCCCATATCCTGTACGGCCAGCGACAGGCGCTGATCCTCGATGGACCGCTCCTTGAGTATCTTATTGAGATCTCCGGTTTTTATCGTCGCAGCATTGAGTTTGGCAAGGGCGTTGTTGGTATCTTCAAGTTCCGAGTGATGACGTTCAGCGGCTTCGCGCTCGCGGCGTGCGGCGCGTTTCTCAATCCCTTCCATCAATTTGGTCATGTCTGTGCGCTGTTTCGCGAGCATCGCATCAAATTGGTTGGCGCGTGCGGCCGCTGGGCCGATCTCCGAGATTTCCTTCGTCAAGCTTTTGATCTGCTTGGCCAGCGCGTTGACGCTGGTTTCCAGCGAAGTCAGCCGTTCTTCCACAGCGGAGACGGCGGTTTTGTTTTTACGTTGTTGTTCGTCGAGCCATTCGAGTCGTTTAGCGATTTGTTCGAATTCCATGAACTCCTCCAGCGAGTGGATAAATTATAGCATGGCCGTTGGATGCTCTTTAGTGACCAAGATGCTGGAACATGAGTGGAAGCTTTTCAAGGATCGGGCGAAGCGCCTGCGGAAATAATCCCAGGACGAAAAGCCCGATCAAACCGATTCCCAACATACCGCGCTGAGTCCAGGTCTCTTTTGACGTCCAGGTTGTTTCTTCCTTGTTCATGACGAGCGCCGCCAGCATTCGCACCGCGCCGGTGAGCAGTCCCAGCAATCCGATCAGGAACCAGATGGCTATTCCCAGCGATTGTTGAGCAATCCCTTCCCATAACGCCAGACGGGGAGGGAAGCCTGCCAACAGCGGGAAGCCCGCAGTGGAAAGTGCGGCGAGGATCAAACCAGCAGCTGCGAGGGGGTAAGCACGCGCCAGTCCCTGTATGGATGCAAAACGCAACGGCCTGGCGCTCGGCTCGGATTTCAGGATTGAAAGTGACAGCGCCCAGACGGCGATACCAAGTCCGCGGGCAGGGATGAGCAGAAAGGTTATAGCGGCGGACTTTTTCGGGTCTAGGCCAAGCGCTATTAGGATAAAGCCAGTTTCGGCGATCGCCGTGTATGCCAGCAATCGTCCGGCGTGACGTTGGAATGCGGCCCATAATCCGCCGGTTACAACCATCAACAGCCCGGCGACGCGCAGTCCGACAAGCAATTCAGGCGATGTGCGCAGCCAGGCATAGCGATCCAGAAAGCCCATTCCATAAATGCTGGCAATGGTTGGTAATAACCACAGTAAAAAGCCGATGACATACGGCGAGCTTTCTTCCAGCAACTGTGGGATCCAATTGTAGAGCGGAAAGACTGCCATCAGAAAGGCAAAACCCAAGCCGAGCATGGCGGTGGATTGAATGGTCAGAGCAAGGTCGCCGGGGCTGGCTTCAACGCCAGCCAGCAGCCAACCTGCAAAAAGAATGAAAGGCATAGCCAGGGTTTGATAGATCAAGAAGCGCACCACGCCGCGTCCTGGCGTCTGATTCGATGGAGAGATCATCGGGATCGAGACCAACACTGCGATCTCGATCAGCAGGCCGGCGAAGAGAAATGGCTGGACGGCGATGGACGCCACCAAGAGGCCTGTGATGATCAATCCTAATGGGACCAGGCGATGAGCCACGCCCGCGGCCTCCGCGCCGAAGAACCATAGCGTGCACATGCCATAGATGATCACCAGAAATGGAGCGCTGCTGGGATTCAACACCAGACTGCGCCCAAACAAAAATGCGGATGAGACAATCTTGAGCGAAACCGGTCCGAGGCGCAGCGCTGCGTCAATCGGGACGATGAAGGCGATTCCTGCCAAAAGAAGCGAGGTTGCCCCCCCGACGATTGTCACCGTACGCGCGCGCATAATCAAAAATGTCAGCCCACCCACCAGGATGGGTGCGAAGACCCAAAGAAGCGGGGCGCTCATTCTGACTCTTCCTGCGGCGTGGAGGACGTGAGTAAATATGCGCCAACCAGTCCCAGCCCAAGATTGACAACGGATAGAAGCGCGGCCACCAGGATCGATCCCTCCAGCGCAGCATAGATGATCTCAAACCCAGCCATGACGGTTAAGAGCCCAATAACGACGCGCTCGATCTGCGAATCAGTGGCGAGGTGAAGCAGTCCGATTCCGACCAGCAGGATCGCTCCAGCAATGACAGGCAATCCAATTCCAGGTACGGAGGCTTCGATGCGCGGCGTGGCGGAGGCGGTCAGCACTGCGATCATGCCAACCATGAAAAGACGAAAGGCGCGGCCTTGCGGCCAGAATTGTTCGTCAGGTTCCCTATGAATGGAAATATTGTTGAGGGTCATTCCAAGTGCGGCGGTTGCCATCCAGCCGGTGACGAGTTTCACGGCGGCCATGCCGGGCGGCCAATGTTGCGCCACCAGCCAGAAGACGCCCGCGTATTGTACAGCCAGAAAACCAATATCCCAGCGCCAGTCGCGGCTGAGCAGCAGTCCGGAGGATACGACCAGCAGCAGGACGACCGCCAGCCACGAGATGATGGTTGCGATCATGTTATGGTTTCCTTTGAGTCAGAAGAGAAACGAATAATATCAAGAAGAGCAAGGTCCACATGATCCCGCTTTCGCCTTCGAGCGTGTCGGAAACGATCTGGCTTAAGTGTGCGAGGGACCGGTAAAGTCCCCACAGACTTTGGTAGGGCCGGTCGAGCCGCGAAGAGGAGGCGGGTTGCATCCAATGGG
>JAKAMM010000293.1 GCA_021812905.1 Chloroflexota bacterium
CTGATCGGCGGTTTTGTCGCCGGTATGCTGTGGGCACTTATCCCGGCCCTGCTCAAAGTGAAACTGGCTGTGGATGAAGTGGTGACCACACTGCTGATGAACTCGGTCATCTCATATATTGTCAGTTTCTTATTGAATGGCTCGTGGCGCGATCCGATCTCCGGCTGGCCGCAATCTCCGCAGATCGCCAATTCGGCCATGCTCCCCAAATTAGTGGAGCGCTCCCGGCTGCACTTTGGTTTTATTATCGCACTGGCAATGATCGCTGTGATATGGTTCATCCTGTCGCGCACCGCACTTGGATTGCGCATGAGAGCAACCGGCCTGGGACAGGAAGCCGCGCGCTTTATGGGTGTCAATGTGTCCCGGACAATGCTGACAGCCGCGCTGATCAGCGGCGGCATTGCTGGATTGGCTGGCGTCAGTGAAGTTGCAGGCATCCACTTTCATTTGATAGATGCCATCTCTCCCGGTTACGGCTATACCGGTGTGATCGTCGCCACGCTTGGTGGACTCCATCCGCTTGGCGTGGGATTGGCCGCTTTGTTCATCGGATTGATTGACACAGGCGCGCAGTCCGTCAGCCGGGCATTGGGTGTGCCGGTTTATCTTGGGAATATCGTTCAAGGCACTTTGCTGTTGGTGACATTGGGGATGTTCCTCCTGCAAAATTACCGCATTCGGAGGGTTGAATAGTCATGGATATATTCTGGATCGGCCTCCTTGCCGCCACATTGCGAGTGGCAACTCCTCTGATCTTCGGCACGCTGGGAGAATTATTCGCCGAGCGATCCGGCGTGTTGAATCTGGGCATCGAAGGGACGATGTTCTTCGGCGCGTTCACCGGTTTTGCCGTTGCCAAAACCACCGGCAACTTATGGTTGGGATTGCTCGCGGTCATCATCAGCGGGGCGTTGGCTGGCCTGTTGATGGGATTCTTTTCTGTCCAACTGGGCGTCAACCAGCACGTTTCAGGTTTGGGAATCACGCTGTTGTTGCAGGCGGTTTCCCTCTTCGGATTTCGCCTGATCTTTGGCGAATCAAAGATTCCCCCTTCCACCGAACCGTTTCAGCGAATTGCCCTCTTGGGCAACCTGCCGGTGGTGGGTCCCATTTTCGATCAATACTTGTTGACCTATATCGCCATTTTGTTGATTCCCATCACGGCCTGGGTGATTTATCGAACCAACTTCGGATTGAACATCCGCGCAGTCGGTGAAAATCCCGAAGCAGCGGACGCGGCAGGGATCAACGTTTACCGCACGCGTTATCTGGCGTTGATGATCGGCGGTGCGTTGATGGCCGTGGGCGGCGCATTTCTATCGCTGGCGCAATTGGGCGCCTTTACATTCGGCATCATTGCCGGACGCGGCTGGGTTTGCATTGCCTTGATCATTTTCGCAAACTGGATTCCCTGGCGCGTATTGTGGGGAGCCTTGCTTTTTGGCGGTATCTTTGCGTTGCAACTCCGTTTACAAACCTCGGTAACCGTCAACCTGCCATACGAGTTTTTCCTGGCGTTGCCCTACCTCGTGACCATCATTGCGCTTGCCGTTGCTGGTCGGAATGCCACTGGGCCAGCAGCAGTTTTGAAACCCTACAAAAGGGAATAGATCTTTGGAGGCATTTCGTTGTATCGCCAATGGACTCCAATGCCTCGATAAGATGAAAGGAGATGTTCTCTTTATAATTTTATTTTCCTCTTCCACTATATCAGTCCCAAGATCAGATCGATACTCAAGAATATCGTTGCCCGACATCGGACGGCGATGTAAAAAATTTAACTCTGGAGGTTTTTAGCATGCCCGTAGATATGGAACTCGAGGCCGTTTTGCGGCCAATGCAATATCCGATGGTGCCTTATCCGCCCAAGTTCATCACTTTGGCGAATGGCAAAACGATGGTGATTCGACAGGCTGTCCGCGAGGATGTGCCGGCCATTCTCAAGTCCGTCCATCCCTGCCTGTTCATCGAGCGGGATTATTACGATATCGTCAGCGCCCGTCTCTACGGTGAATTGCTGGCCTGGTACCGCTACCGCGTCAAGAGCGAATATTGTCTGATGGGACAGGTGGACGGCTATCTGGTGGGTATCGTCAATGGACGGCTCGAAAACGAGAAAGTCGGCATGAGCTACCACACGCTGGCGATTGACCGCGGCCTGCGCATCGGCTCGCATCTATTCGCCGCCAAGATGGAATACCACATGGATTACATGGGGCAGGATGAAGTCTTGATCGTCGCAGAAAGCCCGATCGGCTTCCGGCGTTGGATGGTCGAATATCCGCTTGAAGCGACAAAAATCCCTCACGAACTTGGCGGCGGCGACTCATATCGCCTGACGCGCGAGATCTACCTCAAGGCCAAACCGCGCCTGGTGGTTGGTGACCGTCCCGTTCCGCAGGAATTGATGGACGAAGCCATGGCGGACATCAAATTTGCCGACGATGACACCATCCGCGAGCGGATTGCCGGGCTGAAAGGGAGATGAGACCATGAGAGACGTTGCGATTATCGGCGCCGGCATGATCCCATTTGGCCGGCGCGATGAAGATACATTGATGGACATGCTGGCTTTCGCATCCCTGAAAGCCATGGATGATGCCGGTCTGGGCGATAAATCCGTTGACGCGGTCTACGTTGCCAACATGGGCGGTGGAATGCTGCAACACCAGTCAGCGATTGCCAGCTCGCTGGTGGACCGCCTCAGCCTGCTGCCCGCCGCCGCTGAGACGATCGAGAACGGCCCCGCCTCCGGAGCCTCAGCGGTTAAGAACGGACTGCTGGCCGTAGCCTCGGGCTATTACGATTACGTACTGGTGGTGGGCGGAGAGAAAATGCGCGAAGTCACCGGCTGGCGAGCCACTGACTTTGTCGCTACCATGACCCATCCACAGGCTGAGTATCCTTATGGGATCACGCTGCCCGGCATGGGCGGCATGTTCACGCGGCTGTACATGGAAAAGTATGGCGTGACGCGGGAGCACTTGCTGGCTGTCTCTTTGAAGAACCAGGAGATGGGTGCATTGAATCCTTACGCGCACGTCGAAATGGCGCTTGACCGCGATGGCATTTTCGATAGCCCACATGCCGTTGTTAACAATCCGGTATCAGCCGACCCGTTGCATCTGTATGACCTCTGCCCGGTCAGCGATGGCGCGGCGGCGATTGTTATTTGTCCGTTGGAGATGACCAAGAAACTGTCCAAACCGCCCGTTCTGATTGCTGGCTTCGGTCAGGCCACAGATACACATACCCTTCAGGAACGCGATGATCCGACCGATTTGAAGGCCGTTACTCTCGCAGCCCAACAGGCTTTCGAGAGGGCAAAACTTAAACCATCCGATATCCATGTGGCCGAATTGCACGATGCCTTTACCATTTTGGAGATCGCCGAGAGCGAGCATGTCGGCTTTTTCAAGAAAGGGGAAGGCGGAAAAGCTGCAGCAGCGGGTAAGACGCGCTTTGGCGGTC
>JAKAMM010000012.1 GCA_021812905.1 Chloroflexota bacterium
CAAACTCGTAGCCACTGGGTTGGACCTGATTGCCTTCTCATCGGTTGTGTTTCTTGAAATCGAATACTCCCTCTATGTGCTTTGGCAAAGCCTCAGACGGGTCTGGCGCTTGGGGCAGACAAAACCGGTCAAGGCAGTATTCTCCGTCTACAATGACACAATGGAGGCAAGAGCGCTAGCTCTCATCGGAGCAAAGATGAAGGCAGCACAGTTGCTGTATGGAGACAATGTCGGTGGAGCAATCGTGCCAGAGGAGGATGGTGACATCCTGATGAAACTGGCACGCGAAGCACTGGAGTCCGCCGACTTGCCCGATCTGCAATCTCTGTTTGCCGATGATGTGATTGTCTCCAATTCGCCGCTTGGATGTCCAACGGCTCCGAGTGCGCCATTGCCAGTTCCTGATATTCCTAACGTGGTTTCCTGGTCCGATTGGATGACCCAAAAGGGTATAGCGGGAAGATCTGTTAGCCGGCAACGTTCCAAACAAGCAACACAAAATCAAGCATCACTATTCTAAACCGACAGCAGCTCAAGCGTCATACTTGGGCTGCTGTATCCTTAATTGGAGGATCTCAATGGAAGGAAAACCGAAGTGCAAAAAGTGTGGTCGGGTTTTGAAATCTCCTGCTAGCATTGCACGGGGGATGGGGCCGAAATGTGCTGGAGTTACCACAGCGTCCGGAAAAAATGTTCGCACCAGAATCACGCGGAGTTCTGGGATTGAATATCAAAGTGCGAGCTCAAATCAATTACGAACACCTCTTTTATCTGGTGATTTACCAACGAAACGTTTGAGTAAGAGAGAGCTGTATCGACTAAGAAGGGAAGAGCGGAGACTGTCGTTTGAAACCCGCAAACCATTCCAATGCGGCATGTTGTTGTCAAAGAGAAAGCCGCTGGCTTATACACCGTTGGATGATGGAAACTGGAAGGAAAATTCCAGTGGAAGAGTGATCTCGCATGAACGGTTACAACAGTATTTGAGACAATACAGCTTAATCTAATCGAGAGTCCCTGATTCACTGAAAATCAGGGACTTTTTGTTTTAAGCATATTGTATTTGCCAGAAGAATGAGTCTGATGCAGTAATGAAAGTGGCGTGACGAGGGTGCAGTATTTTTATGACAGTTTTATTTAAAGAAATGAGGCAAGAATTGAAAATCCGAGATTTATTTATGGAATGATAATGATTACAGAGATCCTCTCGTTCCAAGTTTCAGAGGGTTTCTAAAACGCCTTCCCATGCGATATATTCAATCCTGCCCGATAGAGATTAGGAACTTTGTAGACGTCGCCATCTTGTTTCAGAAACCCGATTTCGTTCAAAACTTCGGCGGTTACGCGGGCCTGCGAAACATCGATACCGAACAGATGACAAAGCGAGCCTTCGTTATGATCCGATTTGCCATTTTTGAAAGCCTGAACAGCTCTTTGAACATCTCTGCCATATTCAGCAAGAAGTGTATCTTCAATCCGTCGCTGGCTCAAGCGCGTCAATGCTTTCTTTAAAGTGTCAATTTCAATCATCGTAGTTTCTGACGTATATTTGCGTGGACTGCGTTGTTCGCGGCGCAACTGTTCTTCCTGTGCAATTCGCATTAGGTCAATGAGATTTCGAGGAGATTTAACGCCATTTCCATCGCTGATTTGAGACAGAATCCATAGCCATGTATTAGGTTGATTCTTGCCTGCTCCTACTTTTTCAGGGAAAATCAAGCGAAATAATTCCTGATCGGTTGCATTCACAATGCCAAACATTTGTATAAATTCATGGCTGTTCCGAATACGTCGAGCAAGTAACGCAAGCAAGTCATCGTCATCCCAAACGATCTCAAACTTTCGGGCGTTGATGTGCGTTAGATTTACAAATCCATCCCCGATAATTCTTCTAAATAAATCCTTGCGAATAAATAACTTTATCCTTATATTTTCAAAGTGCATTAAATCCAAATAGGATCGAAGCAAGGCTCTAAGTGCAGGCTTCTCCATATCTGGCAGACCAGCAAAGGCTTCGTCCAATGTATCCATAACCACCCAGGCTATCTTTTTTTGTTCCTTGAGAGCTTTATCTAATAACGAGAAGATCTGGCCATGCGAAATATCTTCGGGATTAATTGTGTCAACAGTAGCCTGCTCTTGATAAAACTCAATACTTGGTTTAAATCCGGTAGGACTGGCAGGGTCAGGCGACAATTCCACTTTGGGTCTTAGCCGCCGCACCCAATTTAGTGCATTTGAAAATAATGAAGTTGCATCATTTCCTTCACTACGCAATTCAAGTTTTGTAAGAAGTGCATCCAATTTTTGCGATGAACCCGAACGATTATCTTTTGAAGAATTGAGAAGCCAATTTCCGGCCAATGACATGATATACATTTTCCAAATCGTAATATATTGCGCCTCATTCAACAATTGTTCATTCTCAAATCTACGGAAAAGTGGTTCACCGCCTGGATTAAAGCCCGTCACAATTTCTATTCCTGCCAGGGCAGTTTCGTCGCCAGCATTTAGTCTAACATGTTGAAATATGGCTGTTTTTCCGGTACCTTTGTCTCCCGCAATCAAATCAGCTTTATCATTGATAAAGGCAAGATACGAATCGGTAATCAGGAAATAGTTTTGCAACCCTTTATCGGATTCTGCGACTGAATACCCAAAATCAAGCTTCTGTAATGCTTCACGAATGTTCATCTTTCCCAGCCTTTCGATAAATTGATATTACCCTGCCCAATCTTTGGCAATGACTTCGGCTTGTTCCAGAACCGTCTGCGTTGCTTTCTCCTGTTTATCGGGTGGATAGCCGTATTTTCGCAAAATTCTTCTCACCATGACGCGCAATTTGGCACGGACATTTTCCTTCATGGTCCAATCAATCGTAGCATTCTCGTGCACCGATTTGACCAACTCGCGCGCAATGCCTTTGAGGGTGTCGTCACCCAGCACTTTGACTGCACTATCGTTGACTTCAAGAGCATCATAAAAAGCCAGCTCGTCTTCGGTCAATTTGAGTTCTTCGCCTCGTTTGTTTGCTTCGCGCATGTTTTTGGCGAGGTCGATCAGTTCTGAAATGACCTGTGCAACTTCAATGGCGCGGTTTTGATAGGAACGAATAGTTCTTTCAAGCATTTCAGCAAAGGAACGCGACATCACGATATTCTTACGCGAGCGCAATTTGATTTCATCATTGAGTAGCTTGCGTAATAACTCGATTGCCACGTTGCGTTGCGGCATGTCCCGCATTTCTGCAAGGAATTCATCCGAGAGAATGGATACATCCGGTTTCTTGAGACCTGCCGTTTTAAAAATGTCAATGACTTCATCGGATGCCACTACGCGCGAGATGATCTGGCGGATGGCTTGCTCGACACCTTCTGCCTGAAGTTCCTGTTCGGGAGACGACTTGATAATGCGGGCGCGCACCGCTTGGAAGAAGCCAACATCGTCGCGGATAGCTAAAGCCTTTTCATTTGGAACGGCTAGAGCAAAAGCTTGTGAAAGTCTGGTAACCGTTTGGGTATAGCGTTGCTTGCCGTTTTCCAAGCCAAGGATATGATCCTGCGCCCAATTAAGCAGACTAAGCTGTTCATCACCCTTGCCGTTCTTCCACTTGGAATAATCAAAGCCGTGAAATAAATCTTTGCAAACTTCGTATTCGCGCAGGGTGAGCCTAACCGCCTCTTCTTGATCGATAGCAGTTTTACCCTTGCCGCCGCTCTCGGTATAAGTGGCTAGTGCCTGTTGAAGATAATATGCCAGGCCGAGATAATCCACGATCAGACCGCCGGGCTTATCGCCATATACACGATTGACACGCGCTATGGCTTGCATCAGTCCGTGACCCTTCATGGGCTTGTCAATGTACATCGTATGAAGTGACGGCACATCGAAACCAGTCAGCCACATGTCACGGACAATAGCAACTTTGAACGGATCCTTCGGGTTCTTGAAGCGTTTGGCGAGATCTTCACGCCGCGCTTTATTGCGGATGTGACCCTGCCATTCGAGAGGATCGCTGGCGCTGCCAGTCATCACGATCTTGATCACACCTTGCCTGTCATCATCCGAGTGCCATTCGGGGCGCAGTTTGATAATGGCGTTGTATAAGTCCACACAGATACGCCGGGACATGCACACAATCATCGCTTTGCCTTCAATGACTTCAAGACGCAGGTCGAAATGCTTTAACAGATCACGAGCGATCAAATCAACGCGTTCGTCTGTTCCAACAATGGCTTCGAGCGCGGCCCATTTGCTCTTGAGTTTTTCTTTTTCTGCTGTCTCTTCACCTTCGGTTAGTTCTTCAAACTCGGGGTCGATCTTCGGTCTTTCGGATTCCTTCAATTCCAGTTTGGCAAGGCGACCTTCGTAATAGATCGGGACCGTCGAGCCATCTGCCACAGCCTGTTGAATATCATAGATACTCAGGTAATCACCAAAGACGGCGCGCGTGCTGGCGTCTTTGAGTTCAATGGGTGTGCCTGTAAAGCCGATGAAGGAAGCATTCGGCAAAGCATCGTGCATGGCGCTGGCATAGCCATCAATAAAGTCGTATTGACTGCGATGGGCTTCATCTGCAATCACAAATATGTTGCGCCGATTAGATAATGCTTCACCGCCGGAAACAAACTTTTGAATGGTGGTAAAGATAATGCCGCCCGAAGCGGACTTGCGAAGCAGGCCTGCCAAATCATCGCGGCTCTCGGCCTGGACCGGGGATTGGCGCAATAAATCCTTACAGCGCGAGAACGTGCCAAAGAGTTGATCGTCCAGATCGTTGCGGTCGGTGATGACAACAATGGTGGGGTTTTCCATGGCAGGATGCAGAACCATGCGTCCCGCATAAAAGGCCATCGTCAGACTCTTGCCGGAACCCTGTGTATGCCAGACAACGCCGATTCGACGGTCGCCCGGTTTGGCGTCGCGGGGTTGATGCGTGGAGTAATGTCCGCCTGATTCGGCCACCTTGCCGCTCTTTTCCATGGAAGCACGCAGGGTTTCCTCAATCGCCATGTTGACCGCGTGGAATTGGTGATAACCGGCCATCTTCTTGATGGGCTGACCAACGCCATCGTCTTCAAAGACAATGAAGTAACGCACGAGATCAAGGAAACGGCGTTTCTCGAAGACACCGCGCAGGAGCACTTCCAACTCGATAGCGTGAGGATCGGCCAGCGCGTTGCCCGCGATGGTCTTCCAGGGCATGAAGCGTTCCTTATCAGCGGTTAGCGAGCCGATGCGGGCGTGTGTGCCATCTGAAATGATTAGGGCCTCGTTGTATACAAACAGTGGCGTGATTTCGTTCTTATAAGTTTGGAGTTGCTTGAACGCGGACCAGATGGTAGCTTTTTCATCGGCGGCATTCTTGAGTTCGATGACCGCCAGCGGCAGACCGTTGACAAAGATAACCACATCAGGGCGACGGTTGATATGGTTTTCCACCACCGTAAATTGATTGACCACGAGCCAATCGTTGTTATCGGGATTTTCAAAGTCAATCAGCCAGACCTTATCGCCTTTGATGCGTCCGTCTGAGCGATGCTCGACTTCGATGCCATCGGCAAGCATTTTATGAAACGCGCGGTTGTTACCCACCAAAGAGACGGATGACGGACGGGTGACTTTGCGATAGGCATCTTCCAACGCTTCAGGCGGGACCTTGGGGTTGATTCGTTTGAGCGCATCTTTCAATCGCCTCGATAGAATCACTTCACCGTAATTCTCGCGTTCGGCGGCGGGTTCATCTGGCGCAATGTCATTGCCAAAGACTAGGGTATAGCCCAGGTCATTGAGCCATTCGAGCGCGGTTTCTTCGATGGTTGATTCGGCGAAGTGGGTCATATAAATTTGAGTAGGGTCAGAAGACTATGAAATTAATAAACAAGATTTTCTATTTCGAGTTCATTGGGGGTATTTTAGGCAACAAGTTATCAAATAGAATCTTTGCTTCCGAATAAAAACGACTTAGGAGTTTCACCTTCTCTACTTGTGGAAGCGGCGTACTTTCGATTTTTTCATCCAAGCCAGTCCTTCTCCAGTGGTCTTCTAAGGCAATTTCGAATACTTTAGGTCTTCCCTTGAATTCTGCACGCACCTCCATTAAGAAGGGGTTTTTTCTGTGCTCATATTCATAATTCATGGCGGTGAATCTATAACCACCTTCTTCACATTGTTTTACAAAAGAATTGCTGCGCAGATCGCTTCCTTCAAGTATTGCCTGCGATATGCCAGTTAAAACTGAAGACTGTTCAATTACTTGTTCATCTTCATCCTCAGTTTCTGTGCTTTCTCTTTTTAAGGCAATTCGTTTTACTTGCAGGAATCTCCATTCTTTAGAAACACCTTTATCTCTTAACTCGTCAAAAAATATAACGGTTTGTTTCGTAGTAAGTTGATCTTGATCAATCGTCACTACGCCAGATTCTCTCGGCAACCTTTTTGTAAGCCATTTTTGCATAACTTTAGTGTCATTGGAACGCTCACCATCTACTATGACTTCCCAATCTCGATCACCCATTTTCTTGATATAAAAATCAAAATCCCTAGGCGTGCCTTGCAGAAAAAGTTGTTTTCCGGGCTGGTTTTGTTGATAATGCACTGACCCTTTATAGCCTTCTGTATCATTACCCGTTATCACGCCCAATTTCATTTTGAGATTTTCGTCAACAACTTCATTTACATATTTATTAAGTTCATACACAAGATCGTACTTTTCATCGTCTGACTGCACCCAAAAGCCTGACAGGGTTGTTTTCTCATGTACGCCCAGAGCAACGCTTCTAATTAATTCTAAATCATCGTGTTCATAGAAGATTCCTGACAAGAAGTCGGATTGTTCTTCT
Source organism: Chloroflexota bacterium (assembly GCA_021812905.1). Next base: position 6,843 of record JAKAMM010000012.1, read on the forward strand.
AAGTTTGCATTGGTAATATAAATTCCTCTTTGGCTAGAAAATTTTTTTAAAAACGTACTGTTGCAAAATTCATGCAAAGCTTCTGCTAGTTCTTGTTGGTGGGGGTAGTTTATATTTTCCATGACAACCTCTTCTTGTTCTAGTGGGTATCAATCATCCAAGTAGGCAGATCGGCTAATTGTTCCATCGACCTCAAAGCAACTTCTGGATAGCCCTCTTCTGCAAACAATTTCTCTACATCAGGTTTAATTTTCCTGAATTCCACATCTCTATTGTATTGGTAAATAAATAGTTCATTACTTCGATTGATTACATTCATGGTTAAAAGACCATCTCGTAAACTAGCGTAACTCTCGGTATTGTTTTTTCCAAAATAAAATACAATGTCTGTTGTTTTATGTGAATCCTTAGATGTTTGCTCGGAGCGCGCTATCACGAACTTAGAATACATATACTCCAAATTCAAGGCCGACAATTGCTGCACTGGTTTTTTGAAATTAGACGGATAAATAAATTGTATATTGCTTGAACCATCTTTGGAATAGTGTTTCTCCCAGTCTTGGATAGCATTTACCGTAGAGCACAATCTCAAAATATCATCATTAGCCATAACAAACAGTCTATTTGACCCTCTCGAAGATCTAGAACGTGGCACACTAACAGACGCCATTGCGTCCAATAGTTTTGGCTTAAAGTTATCAAACTTTTTTATGTCGTTAAACCACATAACGAGGAGACCATTTCTTGCTTTTGTGTTAGACATGGCAGGATAATCTTTATAAAAGTCAGCCGATTTTCTGAGTGAATCTATTTTTTCATCAAGTATGGTGACCCAGTCTTTAATCTTTGACGAACTAAATGAAGTTGTAGCATAATTTTTGGCTTCCACAAATATGCCTTCTCTAATCACTCTTGCCCCATCTTCATACTTAAATAATGCGTCAATGCCATGTTTGAGCCCGTCGCTTCCCACAATGTCAATATTGCTATCCGCTACCTTTTCCCAGCCAAGTTTTCTCAACAACTCAGCAGCGTGTTCTGTCCATTGATCTCCATTGATACCTTGATCTTCAGCCATTTTCTTTTTCCGTCCTTTCAAATAGTTTTGTTTTCAAAAAGATCCATATTTCGGGTAATTCTTCCTCTTCGCCTTTTATGGTGACACTTCCAGCGTTGGTAATGGTTATTTTTCCTTCACCAAAAAGTGGATCTCGCAGGCTAAAGTTGATTTTCACCACATCGGATTTATACAATTTCAAAATCTGTAAGGCTTCTTTAGGATTTTCAATTTGCATGTCATAGCGACCAATCACGCCTTCTTTATGCAAAAAATTATTAATAACAAGTCTTTCGACTCTCATGCTGGTTTTAGGGCTTAACGCTGAAACAACATTAAACAGAGGCCTATTGAACGGTTCGGTTTTTATGTGATTCTGAATAAACGGATAAATTGCAGACATTATTTTCTGAATATTTTTACTAGAACCAGTCACTTCTAATAAATCAAAATAGAAATCCAATTTGAAATCGATTGTTGAAAAAAGAAATATCTCTCGGTCTATCATTTTTTCAGTTTCTGGCTCGAATTGCAAAATAAAAGTCGGCGTTTTTTTTACCAATGTAGCGTTTATATATTTGATACCGCCTGACACTTCTCTAAATCCATATCCTTCAAAGTCGTTATAAGGTGTCGAATCTAATTGCTTTTGTAATTTTGAGCGATTGATCTTGGAAAGCCCTATTAAGTTAACAAGCTGAAGTGTTTGGCTAGTTTCCATTTTTAATATCCTCTCCATCCCTCACGCAGACTTCCCCTCTCATCACCCTCGGCATAGACAGCCCATCCCACAGACTCGCCAGCGCGATTGGTTCGATAAATAATTGCGTAAGTATCATATTTTGTCTTTCAGATACGTACCCCAATTCTTGACAACAAATCCTCTCATGCCTTCACCAGGATTATAGAATGGATAAATCTGGCGGAACTCCTGTTCGGCTGCCGAAAATTCTTTTGGCAGTTTGCCGGTGTATTTGGAAAGATAGAGCAAACCAATGCTGGGTGAACGCGACTCGCCCAAGTTGCAATGGACAAGAACTTTGTGCGAATTGCTCAATCCGGTGTGGATAAATTCAAGAGCCGCGTCAATGATTTCTTTTGGGATATAAGCAGGATTGGCTGCGTCTACCAAATTCAGGATTAATCGGTTTCCTCGTGTCGCAATCAAGTATTCAGGATGTCCTTTTGGTGCGCCAAGTGATTTATATCTCAATTCATCGCGATGATACGGCTCTTTGCAAGCATGGACAATGACCCAATCGGGTTGTCCTTTTACTTGAAGTTCGTAATCCTGTTCTGTTCCAATAAACAGATTAGGATAAATTTCGATCATAAGTGCCCCTCCACATCCTTCACGCGGACTTCACCCCTCATCAACTTCGGCAGCAGACTGTCTCGCAGACTCGCCAGCGTGCGGGATTCTTTTAGGTTGGCAACAATCTTCTGATACAAAGGTTCAACTTGCTCAACAAAGGCTTTCATCTTTTCGGGTGGCGGAACAATAATTTTCATTGGTCGAAAATTTGATTTGCTGATTTCCAGAAATGTTGTACCGTTAGCACGCCCAACTATATCTTCCATGTTTTCTTTTAGCCAATTCAAAACAAAATAATTCGGCACTTCTTCTGTGCATTTAATGGCAATAAAACCTTGATTGATTGCAACTAGAATTTGTGTAATTGCCAAATAACCAATTGGGGCGCGAGAAGAAAGCAAAACTGTTCCTACTGGTAATAAACCAGAACTGATGTCTTGTAATCCTAATTCAGTTATCCAACTATTAGTTTCAAGCAAAAATGGACTTTGCAAGGGGGCTAAATCTTTTGGCGTTGCCCAATTAATATCACCATCATTCCAAAATGCAGGATTAGTTGTGCTTGGTGTTGATCCGCCAACAATTGTAACAACTTCGCCAATTGTCTTTTCTTCTCCTTCGCCATTTTTAATCATTTCTCGAAACATTGCCTGCGCCATAGACTCGAGCGTGGCATTCATCCGGAGATTGACTTCAATCTTATCGTCCAGCGTGCCGAGAATCCCGGCAATGGCTCGTTGTTCAGTGAGAGGAGGAAAGACAACAGGAATTAAGTGCAAATGATTACGATTTAATCCAGGCACACTGCTTTTGTCATTATGTGCCTGATAGTTTAGAGTTCGCAGGAAATAAGAAACAAAGTGTGGATCATTGCCTTTAAAATCTTTCACATAAAGGGTTGTATTATGAGGCCAAAAATCATTCTTGATAAAGTAGATTTCTCCAATAGTTCCATATCTTCCCATCGCAACGCCAGGGGCTTTTACCTTTGCTTCATTATGAAAATCACTAATTCCCGATGAAGTAACAACAGGAACGTTTCCGGAATGCCTATCATATGCAGGCAAATCGAATCCACGCTGTAGAGTTATAAAATCTCCTAGAATTCCCTTATTCCAATCGTTCACTTTTTCAGCCTAGCCTTTTGAGGTTGTTGAGAATATCTTTTTCTAATTTTCCGCTCTCTTCAAACTGCGCTTTCAATTCTTTTGTAAAGCGCGCAATCTTTTCTTCAAAGGGTTCATCATCTTCTTCGGGTTCCGTCGCGCCTACATATCGCCCGGGCGTGAGCACATATCCTTGCTCTTGAATCTCTTTCAACGTAGATGATTTGCAAAATCCCGCTACTTCTTCATATTTCTTTCCCAACTTCCACATATGGTAAGTATCTGCAATCTTCGCAATATCTTCTTCGGTCAAATCACGATGGACGCGCTCAGTCAAGGTTCCCATCTTGCGCGCATCAATGAACAACGTTTCGCCTTTACGATTGCGTGATTTGCCGTCATTTTTATTTCGGGTCAAAAACCATAAACACACCGGAATCTGTGTCGAGAAAAACAACTGACCCGGTAAAGCCACCATGCAATCCACCATGTCCGCTTCGATCAGCGCCTTACGAATCTCGCCCTCACCGGATGTGTTCGACGACATGCTCCCATTCGCCAACACGAATCCCGCCGTGCCACTTGGTGCAAGATGATGGATGAAATGTTGTATCCACGCATAGTTGGCATTGCCCACTGGCGGCACGCCATACTTCCAACGTTTATCTTCGCGCAAGCGGTCCCCACCCCAATCGCTCATGTTGAACGGCGGGTTGGCGAGAATGAAATCCGCTTTCAAGTCGGGATGCAAATCCCGGTGGAATGAATCCGCGTTCTCCTTGCCGAGGTCGCTGGTAATGCCACGAATGGCAAGGTTCATCTTCGCCAGTTTCCAGGTGGTTGGGTTGCTTTCCTGTCCATACACGGCGATGTCATCCACCTTGCCGCCGTGCGCCTCCACAAACTTTTCGCTTTGCACGAACATCCCACCCGATCCGCAACACGGATCGAAGATCCGTCCCTTGTATGGCGCCAGCATCGACACCAACACGCGCACCACCGACTGCGGAGTGTAGAACTCTCCGCCCTTCTTGCCTTCCGCGCTTGCAAATTGGGACAGGAAATATTCGTAGACGCGCCCCAGCACATCCTTCGCGCGGTTCTCACTGGACCCGAGTCCGATTCCGCTTACGAGATCGATCAGCTCGCCCAAACGGATTTTGTCCAGGGTCGGGCGTGCGAAATCCTTCGGCAGAATATTTTTCAGCGTGGGGTTATCGCGTTCGATGGCGACCATGCCATCATCGAGATATTTCCCGATCTCAGGCTGTTTCGCCTTGCCCTGCAAGAATGACCAGCGCGCTTCCTTCGGCACCCAGAAGATATTCTGCGCCAGATACTCATCCCTGTCTTCAGGATTGGCATCTTTTTCATTGACTAATTGGGCATGAACTTCTTCAAACGAATCGGAAATATATTTCAGGAAGATCAACCCCAGCACCACGTGCTTATACTCCGACGCGTCCATATGTCCGCGCAGTTTATCGGCCGCCGCCCACAATTGCGATTCAAAGTCGAGCGTCGCGCCGTTTGATTTTTGTTTTGATGATTTTTTTGCCGGCATGTTTCTATTCCCAATCTACCAATTTTTGAATACTAATTACTTAAGCATACTCCCAACAGTGATGATTGTGCAAGAAAATCCCTTGCAACAAACGCACAATTTCTATTGTCAACGGGAGTATGACAAATACACTCCCTTTTTCTCACCGATTGTTTTCGTATCGACGGCCTTGATCGAAAGCAGGATTTAATAGTTCACTCGGTTCAAACTGCTTCTGAGCAGGCCCTTATCATTGGCATTAGAATACGAAAAGCCAATGGCAGGAACAACGGGCTTTCGAATGGTTCCGTGAAGACAAAAGTATGTTTTATAAAGAAGACACTATAAAGGAATGGTCTTCAGGTATGGCATTCCACGAGGCTGTTTTGAGTTTGTGATGGGTAGATGAGCTACTTGGAGAAGATAGCGATTGGTAGTGTCCATAGGGAGTTTCGAGTAGAACAATGCCAATAAGAATCTGATATTGTGCTGAGTTACATGGTGGTCATTATGCCCCACTCCAAAATTGGCAATTCTCCAAACTTTCGGATATCCCCCATCACCACAGCCACCTCTTGCGGCAATTTTTCAAATGCCCACCGCGCGGCCTCTTGCACCCAATCCACACTTAACTGTGTGTATACAAGCCGTACCCCAGTCTCACGGCAGAATTTCCAAGCATCACCCAGCCTCTTTTTTGTAATCTTCTCAATTTGTTTCTTGCTTTTGTGTTCATCCCCTACCTCTAGCCAGAAGAGAGTCTCATATTTCTGAATTCTTCCCCATGCTAATCCATCGGGGATCACAGATATTCCGGGAATGCGCACCTCACTCCAGCTTGTCCAAATCTCAGCCTGTGGCCAGGCAGACTTCAACCACGCCGGCCAGCCGCGCGAAATGTGCCGGTGTACAGTTCCGATCTGTTGCAGATTTTCCTCAGATCGAGTCGTAAACTCTATTCCTGATGGAACGCCCCAACTTCGTAACGCAAGGGATAACCCTTTGCTTCTGGTATGCCAAAGAGGAAACAAATCCATTTGCGCTGGCTTGGATCTGTCGCGGGTTATTTTCGAACTGGTTTTATAAACGACCAATTTTCTTTCTTCAAGATTGGCAAGGATGGTCTTGGTAATATCAACAGGCAAACCTGCCAGAGATGCAACCTCATGTTCGTTCCCTTTTTTCATTCTCCCCAGAGCCTGCAAGCACCTCAATTCGTCCTGTGAAACGGACTGCTGTTTCTCCTCAACAATTGGTGGAGACTGGGACCGCGAATAAAACAATTTTGGCGGGAAGGAAAAATCCAGATAATTCACCTCCTCACCCTTACGTGTCACTGCATACGGTAATTTCAATCCAGGCAGGAGAGATCTTTTGACCTCTGCCACGTACCATTGTCCGGGGGAATCCACCTGTACCCAAAGCGAAGCGCCTGGACGTTTGCTTCGAGTATAGGCAGCCATGCGTTCCAAAAGCGGGGCGTATTCGAATGGCGGGATACAAGCCTGGGTATCGATATGGAAAATAAAAGTATCCGTCCAGCCATCCCGAAAAGGCAGGCTTACCCAATCCGAAAAAGTTATATCGCAGATACGAACAGTCATGGGTTAACTTGAACATCCGATGTTGATATATTCATCATCAGTGAAGAACAACTGCGGGTTGAGCCAGACATAAGAATTTTCGCCGGTCTTGTGTTTGATGCCATAATGCAAATGCGCGCCGGTACTGTTGCCTGTGTTCCCACTTAACCCAACCACATCGCCGTAATCTAAAATATCGCCTTCGACAACCTGGATGTTGCTCAAGTGTGCCAGCCACACTTGATATCCATTATTTTCCACCACAACAAGATAGCCCCACGGACCATTCGAACCAGCCCAGACCACTTTGCCGCCTATCGTCGTATGAATTGGCGTGCCTTCATTCACGGGAAAGTCACTGCCGGTATGCGTCTGATAATTTGGGTCATGAAAGACACAGCCTAATAAAGGCTTGTCATACCACGTGCTCCAATGTTGAATCGGGCCGACCAGAGGCAAGCCATAAATATCAGACTCAGGGCCGACATAACCATCCCAGGGAACGGCACTAAGTCCGGCAGGTGATGAGTCTCCATACGAACCATTATCACTGGCCTCCGCATATTGGGGAATATCGAACAACCATTGCTCGACACCCGGTTGTGCCCATTCAGGTAATTGCGGAATAGTCATAACGACCAACATGACATATCCAATGACCAAAGCCGCCCCGCAAAGCAACGGGGCGGCCATCAGGATTATTGAAAAGCGAAAGAAGCCCTTCACTACAATACACGCCCCAACCGGTCCAAACGGATCTCGCCTTGTTGTCCCGCTTGCAAGCCCATTGAGGCTTCAATGGACAGGCCATTGCGGATCATCCTCATCGAGAGCCAATACGAAAGGCCTGACCCGATGATGACTGGGGATAACAAAAGTGGATTTGCGGAATATAACTTTCCAGTTTCCGGTGTGGTGATGGCGATCACCACCAACACAGCGGGAGGAAAGAGCGCCAGAAAACGAGCCTGCCATTCCACACCTTTGGCTGCAGCGCGGGCGCGCGATAAGACTTCCACAACAGTTCCCAATGTCCTTCGCAATGAAGCGACCAACGGTCCAATTTCGATGCGGCCTTCAATGGATGCAAGTAATGAAGTGGCAACAATATCCACAGCAGGATTGTCCCAAGCAGTTGTCCACTCACGCACAGCGAGTGCGGCTTCATCGGCAGGCGCAGTACGAAGACGTACCACCAGATCACTCAATACCATCTTGCCATCGGGACCAACCGCTTGCGCCGCATCATCGAGGGCGTCTCCAAGTGGCTTGCCTTGTGAAAGCAGAGTCTCCACCACACCCAGCCCACGCAAAATATCCTTGGCTTGCTTCAAACGAAACTCTTGGCGTTTGTCGGACAGCGTGCCTGCATACAATAATCCTCCCGCAATTGCAAACAGGATCGCAGGAAAGACCCCAAGGAAGATTCCGCCTGTCAGTCCACCGCCGACCCATGCGAGAAACCCGTAGGCGATCTGGTTGAAAGCCAATCCGGTTCCCGTCTGGCGCGCAAACTTTTCAGGATCAAATTTTTTCTTCGGTTGGGCAATGCCCATCGCGCGTGCCATCCCCGCCTCATCTACTGTACGCCGCCAGCCAATGGAGATGGGGATGGCAGCCAGCGCCAGTGCAGCGATCAGTGAAATCAAAGTGATCATTTCTTCTCTCCTATCTGAACCATAATGAAAGCTCTTCAGCTCCACCATTTGCAAGCCAGACTGCAAAGTACACGCCCACGACGCCGAGCAAGGCCGTGAGCAATGGGTAGACCCCGACTTCATTCCATGCCAGATCAATCGGACGCATAACGGTTTGTGTTTGCGTAGTGAATGTTGGTGCGCGCTGTTCAGCCACCGGGCGTTCAGGTTTCTGTTTTTGGGATGGTTGTACACTTTCCGTTTTGCGAGTTGCAGTTTGTTGATTGACATACTGCCGGGTCTGCATCGAATAACGAAAGCGACGTGTCAACCAGACTTCGGGTGGGACGCGGTCGGGACCCAAACGCAATAATGCCAATGCCATAAACCCAACCAGAACCAGAAAACCAACCACTACTTTTCCCACAAAGGAGAAAGGCAAAAATAAACACAAGACTGCCAGCAATGCGCCAGCGCCGAGGATACCAAGATCACGATCGTTGAACATGGGACTCCTAAAACGGTGGCTTGGGTTGGAAACTTTTCAGCATCTCGCCCAACTGTGGCAGGAATAGAAAAGCA
>JAKAMM010000294.1 GCA_021812905.1 Chloroflexota bacterium
CGAGATCAGGATCGGGGCTGAGAGCCGCGCGGCTTTTTGCAGCATTTCTGAACTGATGCGTCCGGTCGTGATCAGGATCCTTATTTCAGGCCGGACGTTATTCATCAGACACAAGCCCGCGATCTTGTCGAGCGTGTTGTGCCTGCCGATGTCTTCCGCTGACAACAAGACCTTTTCGCCATCACACAATGCGGATGTGTGGACTCCGCCCGTCTCGCGATAAAGTTCCTGCGACTCGAACAACATCTCGACCAAATGACCAATCGCCTCGGGCGGGACCTTGGGCCGGCCGCCGTCAAATAAGATCTGCGGGTTCGCCAGCAGGTCCACCGCGGTCACGCCGCCGGTGCAGCCGGATGTGCGTCTCCATGAGACGGGCTGTTGCACAGACTGATTGAGCCACACATCGACGTTGTCGCCGTGTTCGCAGACGCGCGCCTCCACGACTTCATCCATGCCTTGAATGATCCCCTCGTTGAACAAAAATCCCACCGCCAGCGCTTCGAGATTGACAGGGGTGCACATGAACGTGATCCAGGCCTCGCCGTTGACGGTCAGCGAAACCGGCATCTCGACGATGGTCTCCGCGTCGTGAGACGCCCATTTTTTGAATTCATATCTTTCGTAATGGATTGCTTTTTGAGGAGTGATCATATTTGCTCCAAACCGATAAGCTTTTCAGGTTTACAGGTTTGCATGTTTCAACGTTCAAACCTGTAAACTTTCTAACCGTTTTTCTTCTCTGAGTTTCGATGCATTTTATAAAATACATGCGGGTCGGCCAAAAAAGCATCAAGACATGTTTCTGTGCACAAATAAATTGTCCGGCCGCGATATTCGATGCGCGGAAAATATTGCGGGTCGGTGTCGCGGAAAATCCGTCCGCACAATGTGACGAAACGATGATTATGAGTTTTCTTGAGACTATCTTTCTTCAACATTTTAGAATTGCCAAGTCCGGAGTCTACAAGTTGCCAGGCTGTACTTTCCAACTTTCCAACTATTTTTACACAATCGTGCTTGAAGACTTCTTCCTGGTGCGGCGCATTGGGTAGTTCGGATGTCAAATCCTGGCCAGGGAAATGCAAATTCTCGTGCAGCTCATTTTTCCATTTCGGGCAACAGGTCACATCATATACCTTGCACGGCCATAAATTGCGGTTTTCTGCTGCCTGATTCGCGGGGCTAAAGCCACCTGCTCAGCACGTGGAAGTCCTCTCGAACTGGCGCAACGAGTCGGTTTCAACCGACTTTCATGAACTGAGGCAGGATTTTAATCCGCCGAAACCCGTTGAGCAAAAGCGCAATTTGTGCCCGTTTTCAGTATAGACGATGCCTTTATAAGCGATGAACTTACGAGATCCGCGTTCGCCCATGTTGCGGCGTAATTCTTTTTCTGTGATGACGATGTCGGGGATTTCCATGCGGCAAATTATAAATGTGTTTTTTCCAGCCATTCCAGTGCGCCCATTCCTGCGGCGCGGCCGGTGGCGAAGCAGGCAGTCAGCAAATATCCGCCGGTCGGCGCTTCCCAATCTAGCATTTCGCCGGCGCAAAAAACGCCCGGCATTTTCTTGAGCATCAAATGCAAATCAAGCTCTTCAAATTTCACACCGCCTGCAGTGCTGATGGCTTCTTCGATTGGACGCGGCGCAACCAACGGAACGCGCACATCCTTGATCGCGTCGGCAAGTTTTTCGGTATTCGCAAAAATTTCCTTAGGTAAATACTCATGTAACAGTCCGGCTTTCACGCCTTTGATGCCGACTGTCTTTTCGAGATGATTTGCCATCGTGTGCGAGCCGCGCGGCTTGGATAGTTTTTCGAGGAGTTGTCCGTGCGATGATGTTGGCGCAAGGTCAAGATGAATGATGGCTTTGCCATGCGTTTCAATTGTGTCGCGCAAGCGTGCAGAGTCGGCGTAGATCAAGCTTCCTTCCAGGCCATTCTTGGTAACAACAAATTCGCCTTGCTGTTTGAAATCTTCAAACGATAAAACCACGGACTTGATCGGATGTCCATGAAATTTTTCGCGGAAATGTTTTGACCAATTTATATCGAATCCACAATTAGCTGGCTTGAGCATTTCCACCCGAACCCCGCGACTCGTCAGCAACGGGAGCCACTTTCCGGTCGAGCCGAGACGCGGCCAGCTTGCTCCGCCCAGCGCCAGGATCAGCGCGTCCGCATTTCGGGATATTTCGCCGTCGGGCGTTTCAAATCGCAAAGACTCGTCGTCGTTCCAACCAAGCCATTCGTGACGCGTGTGGAATTTCACGCCAGAGTAGCGCAGACGCTTTGTCCACGCTCTCAAAAGTGGACTGGCTTTCATCTCGACCGGGAAGACGCGCCCCGATGTGCCGACAAAAGTCTCCACGCCGAGATTTTTTGTCCAGGCACGCAGATCGTCGGGCGTAAAGTCCTTGAGATATCTTTCGATTTCTTTTTGGCGAGAACCATAACGCCTGATGAATTTTTCGTAAGGTTCGGAGTGTGTGAGGTTGAGTCCGCTTTTGCCCGCCATTAAAAATTTTCGCCCGATGGATGACATGGAATCGTAAACGTCAACGCTGACGCCGCCTTGGATCAAAACTTCGGCGGCCATCAACCCGGCTGGGCCGCCGCCGATGATCGCGACCGATGGCCGTTGATTTGTAATATCCATACAGATGATTATAAGCGGACAACTGCCTCAAGACGCCACCTCATCCCACGCGCAGGCTGTCTGTTCTTTGGCTGCCGACTCCCCTCTCCCTTTAGGTGAGGGGGCGGGGATGAGGCGCCGCGCTGAACTTCTCGAAGCATCCAACCCCGCAAACAAAAATCTCCCATTATGGACGTGATATTTTTGGCATGAAATTTATAACGGCAAAAACAATACTTGATTTTGCAGTTCGTCTGGCTCCGCGCTCTTTGCGACAATTTCAAGGTTTTGAATGCAGACTCCAATTGTCACACGAAGTTGATGACCGTAAATCACACCGGAAAACGGGCTTCCTTCACGCTGGCATTTCACCGCTTCTTCCAATTAGATCGTCGTCCTGTGTAAAACGCGCTCGTTTCAACTTGTGCGCTCGCTTGAGCAATAAATCATCGTCAAGTTGGTCCGCGCCATCTTCATGAGCCGTGACAACATTTATGCCCCTCAAACGCAAGCCAATCGTAATCGCTTTTGGGACATGGTGATCCATGTAAAGCGACACAGCCATTAAATAAGACCCTTCGCTTTTAATCGTTTGATTAATGGAGATGGGGGAGTCTCATTTTGAATCCGATTTACTTTCTCTACACGTTTTTCAATATCACTGTCCAGTTCTTCGCGATGATCCCAGTAATAGGCCAGTGCGGAATAGATTTGACCCAGAGTCAGATCTGGGAACTGGATGTGAAGTTCTTCCGCACTCCATCCGTAGGCGGTTTGCGCTAGGACGAGTTCGGTCACTTTCATAGTCGTGCCAAATATGATCGGG
>JAKAMM010000295.1 GCA_021812905.1 Chloroflexota bacterium
TCGTGTATTGGATATATCACTACGTCTCCTTCATCCATTTACACCCTTTGTCACCGAAGAAATCTGGGGACATCTCCGAGATTCGATTCTCCAATCCCGAATCACGAATATCGCCGCAGACTGGCCTAAAGCCTTGATCGTAGCAAAATGGCCGAAGCCGCGTGAACTCGGAGGCTGGGAAGATTCAAAAGTGGCTGACTTCACGCTCATCCAGGAAATCGTGCGAATCATCCGCAACCTGCGTGCAGAAAAATCTGTCGCACCGTCCACGAGACTTTCTGCACAATTTTCTGCTGGTGATAAACTGGATTTGCTTCAAAGTCAGTCTACGATTATTGCTGCACTGGCCAGTTTAAATACAGAAGAAATGAAACTTGAAGAAACTATTACGCAAAAGCCAGAAGACTACGAAGTAATTGTCGTTGGATCAATAGATATCTATGTTAAGTTTCCTACTATAGATTTCTTAAATACAGGAACGACAAAAAACCAACAAAGCATAGTTGAGCGTTTGAAGAAACAATTACAAACAGCTCAATCTCAGATTGAACGTCTTGAAAAACTATTAGATGGCGAATTTTCGCAGAAAGCGCCTGCTGAAAAAGTTGAAAAAGAACAAGAAAAGTTAGCTGCGTGGAAAGAAACTGCCGAGAAGATCAAGTCACAGTTGAAATAAGAATTGAGTTAGAGCGATATCAATCTCGCTTTACTTGCGTTATAATCCTAGCAGCTAAATATCTACCTTCGGGGCAGGGTGCAATTCCCGATCGGCGGTAAAGCCCGCGAGCGCACAAGCGCATGAATTGGTGGAAATCCAATGCCGACAGTATAGTCTGGATAGAAGAAGGTGACAACAGGCCCGCGCGGGTCTGGTTCGAGTTGGATGCCCCGAAAACGATTCTTGTTTTCGGGACTTTTCTTTCGGATCGGACTCAGCCGAGGCCGGTCTTTACGCCCCGTAGTTTTTTCTCTATGAGGCGTTTTTTCATGATCAACCTGCTGAGAGCCAAAACATGGATTGAAATGGATATCAACTCTCTAAAACGTCGCCCGCGCGTTTCAAAACCTCACCACCTCTGGCTGGGTTTTATTTCCCTGGTCGCGGGCATCCTGGCGTGGTGGCTGACCGCGCGTTACAGCGGATTGCCCGCCTTCATTCTGCCTTCGCCTGCCGATGTTTGGACGCGTTTCCTGCGAGCACTCGTCAGCGGCGAATTGGCGCGGAACACCGGCGCGACCCTGCTCGAGGTCTCGCTTGGGCTTTTTTCCGGCGCGATCTTTGCAGTCATGCTCGGTTATGTGCTGGCAAAATCACGTATGTTGGAACAAATCCTTTCGCCGTATCTTGTCGCCAGCCAGGCCGTGCCACTGGTTGCGATTGCACCATTACTCGTGCTGTGGTTCGGACCGGGAATCTTCTCGAAGATTTTGATCTGCGGATTGATCGTCTTCTTTCCGGTGCTGGTCAACACAGTGGTCGGGATCCGCGCGGTGCCGCCCGCATATTACGATTTGATGCATTCGCTTCACGCCTCGCGCGGACAGATCCTTCGTCACCTCGAAATTCCCGCCGCGCTGCCGATCTTCTTCGGCGGACTTCGCATCGGCGCGACGTTGTCCGTCATCGGCGCGGTGGTCGGCGAATTGGTCGGCGCGGATGCGGGACTGGGCGTGTTGATCAACATCGGGCGCGGTACGTTTGACACACCGATGGTTTTCGTGGCGGTCTTTACATTAATTGCCCTGGCCTTATGTTTATATGGCATTGTGGCCTGGATGGAAAGAAGACTATTGATCTGGCAGGAAGAGTAGGTCACGCTTTCAGCGTGACCTACCACGATACTTTTTAGGAGAACATTATGTTGAAGAAAATAGTTTTGATCGTGCTTGGGGCGGCGCTCGGCCTTTCGGCCTGCGGCACGCCCAAGTCCGGGAATGGCACGCTGACCAAGATCAGCCTGCCGATGGGTTACATTCCCAACGTCCAGTTTGCACCATTTTATGTCGCGGTCGAAAAAGGTTATTTCAAAGATGCCGGCATCGAAATCACGTTCGATTACAAGTTCGAGACGGATGGCGTGGCATTGGTCGGCGCGAACAATGTTCCGTTTGCGGTGGTTTCCGGCGAACAGGTTCCGCTGGCGCGCGCCCAGGGATTGCCGATTGTATATGTGGCGGCCTGGTATCAGAAATATCCGGTGGCGGTGGTCTCAAAGTCTTCACAAAACATTCAAACCCCCGCCGACTTGAAAGGCAAGAAGATCGGACTGCCCGGACTCTTTGGCGCGACCTATATTGGTCTCGACGCTTTGCTCTATTCCGCCGGTCTGACCGAACAGGATGTGACGCTTGATTCGATTGGCTACAATCAAGTCGAAGCGCTGGCCGCAGATCGCGAACAGGCCGCTTCGGTTTACACAGCCAATGAGCCTGTGCAGTTGAAGGCGCAGGGCTATGCCATCAACGTATTGCAGGTGGCCGATTACGTAAAGCTCGCCTCGAACGGAATCATCACCAACGAAAAAACGATTGCTGATAATCCAAATCTTGTGCGCGGCTTCGTCCAGGCATTTTTGCACGGACTGACTGATACCATCGCCAACCCCGATGAAGCGTACACGACCACCACCAAATACGTCGACACACTGGCGGGCGCAGACCAAAAAGTACAAAAGGAAATCCTGAGGCTCTCAATTGATGAATGGAAGACCGACCGCCTCGGCATGTCTGATCCGCAGGCCTGGCAAAACATGAACGACACTTTGATGAAGATGGGTTCGATCACAAAACCGCTGGATGTGAGCAAAATGTTCACAAACGATTTTATTCCGTAATTTGATTATGCCCGCCTCTTCCCTGGACCCGATCCTGGCTGCCAATAAATTAAGCGTTACCTTCCCCGACGACAACGGCGGACTTAACGCGCTCGATGATGTTTCCTTCCGCGTCCAGGCGCGCGAGTTTGTGGCCGTGCTGGGACCATCGGGTTCGGGCAAAAGCACACTGCTTAGAATCCTGGCTGGCTTGATCCCGCCGACACACGGAGGCTATACTTTCGCGGGCGGACAAAGTCCGCGCATTGGCATGGTCTTTCAACAGGCCAACCTCATGCCCTGGCGCACGGTCATCCAGAACATGATGCTGCCGCTCGAACTGCAAGGCGCGCGCGTAGCAGATGCGCGCATGCAAGCACAGGACTTAATAGAATTGATCGGGCTGCAGGGCTTTGAAGACAATTGGCCGCGCGACCTTTCCGGAGGCATGGCACAACGCGTGGCGATTGCACGCGCACTCATCCACGACCCAGACTTTCTCTTCCTCGATGAACCGTTCGGTTCACTGGATGCTTTGACACGTGAACGCATGTGGACAGAGTTATCCCGTATCTGGCAGGCGCGCCAGAAAACCGTCATCATGGTCACACATTCAATCGAGGAAGCATTATTTCTAGCTGACCGT
>JAKAMM010000296.1 GCA_021812905.1 Chloroflexota bacterium
CTGCCTGATCCGTTTTGTTCATCAAGGAGGACGTTATGTCCAAGCGCATTTTGATCGTTGACGACGAGCCGCGCTACCTGCGTTTGTTGGAAGCCAATCTTAAAACCGAGGGCTATGGCGTGGTCACCGCCTCCGACGGCTTGCAGGCGATTGAAGTCTTTTCCTCCCAGCCAGTGGATCTGGTTTTGTTGGATGTGATGATGCCGCGTCTCGATGGATTTGGAGCTTGCCAGCGCATCCGCGAATTCTCCAATGTCCCGATCATCATTCTGACTGCCAAAGGCGAGGAACAAGACCGCGTCAAAGGCCTGGATCTCGGGGCGGACGATTATCTCGTCAAGCCTTTTTCTGCCACCGAACTTTTGGCGCGCGTCCGCGCGGTATTGCGCCGCGCACAGGCTCCCGCTGAACATGGGCAGGAACGTTTCTTCACCCACGAAAATCTCAAGATCGATTTTGCGCGCGCCGAAGTGTGGCGTGACGACCAGCCGATTTCTCTCTCGGCCACTGAATATCGCCTGCTCTTGCAGTTCGCACACAACATTGGCAAGATACTCACTTCGGAGGATCTGCTTACCAGTGTGTGGGGGCCGGAATATAAAAATGACAAGGAAATTTTATGGGTCAGCATTGCCCGTTTGCGTCAGAAATTGGAGCACGATGCCCATAACCCGCGTCACATTGTGACGCGCTCGGGATTGGGTTACCTCATGCTTCCCATCGAATCTTAAGGATAGTTATATGGCCGGGAACAAGATACTCATCGTGGATGCAGATATTGCCAGCCGTAATTTTGTCGCGGCGGCCCTGCAAAAGGATGGTCACTATATTCTGCAAGCCTCATCTGGCAAGGAAGGTTTGATCCTTGCCTTGCGTGAACGCCCCGAAGCCATCATCATGGATCCAGTTATGGATGATTTGCCGGGGGAGGAATTTGCCACGCGCCTGCGTTCTGACGTGCGTACGGCCAGCGTCCCTTTGATTGCTCTTAGCAGTGACCCACAGCCTGCCCGCATCCGCTCTTGCATGGACGCAGGATTCAATGAATATCTGGTCAAGACCTTACAGGTCATTCCCGCGCTGATCGAAGCCGTAAACCGATTGAGCGGCGATACTGCCGTTGCTATCAAAGAGGGCGGATTGCTGATGGTTTTTCTTAGCGCCAAAGGCGGGATTGGCACTTCGTCACTATGTGCCAACATTGCGATGAACATCGCGCACAGTCAGCCCGAGGCGCGCGTCGCTGTGGCCGATATTGTCCTGCCCATCGGCTCGATTGCAGGGATCGTCGGCTACGAAGGCACTCAGAACCTCTTTACGATTGCCGAGCTGCCTGCTTCAGAAACAACCCCCGAATTTTTCCGTAAAAATCTGATCCCCATGAAGAATTGGCATTTCTACCTGCTGGCCGGTTCGCCAGATCCTGAGCATAGTAACCAGCTCAAAGTTGGACGGATCGCCGATATCGTCCACGCGCTTAAAGCATCCTATGATTTCGTCTTGCTCGATCTGGGACGCACATTGTCGCGTTTTAGCCTGCCTCTCATCGAGCGTGCCGACTTGATAGTGATGGTCGTCAGTACTGATCAAAGTACAGTCATGCTGACAAAGACAGTCTGGGAATATCTCCGTTCCAAAGGCGTGCTGGCATCCTCCATATACGCTATTTTGAATCGCGCGGTCGGCCTGGAAGGATTGACCAAGACTGAGGCCGAAAAGGTTATTGGCATTGAGATTAAGACAACCATGCCATATCTCGGCAGTGATTTTTCTTTGGCGAACAACCTGCATCAGCCGATTGCGTCGAAATTTCCACAAGCCACAGCCTCGATTGTGTTAGAAAAAGCCTCGCAGCAAATGGTCGGTATGGCGCGCCGTTTGTTATGAATAATACGAGGAGCTAAAAAGATGGATATTGAATTCGACAAAAAGGGCAAGTTCTTCACCAACGTAGTGACGAAGATCTCCGTGCCTGCTACAATCCAAACCACCAGCCAGCGACTCCCGGAGTCTCACGTTTATCGGATTCCGCTCTTGGAAAGCTCAAGCGCTTTTTAATTGACAGCCTTGCGCGCGGTATTGAAAGCGAAGATGTTTCGTTTGACCACCGCCGTGAACTTATCTAACTGCATTTGAAGGATGTCTACGAACAGGCGCGTGTCAGCCTGCCCGCAGATATTCAGAAATCCATCTTTCAAGATGTGATAAACGATGGATGGCGTGGGATGGGGATCTTCTTCTGCTATAATCAGCCCACGAGGACTGCATGGATACCCGCTCTCAAATCACTCTCCGCACCAAGAAACTTGGCGTTTTGATTCGTGATGCACGCATGGCAGCGCGGCGCAGCATTGATGAATGCGCCAAAGCCATCGGCGTGACCAAAGGCATCTTCCGCGCCTACGAAGAAGGCCGCCGCGCTCCTTCCCTGCCTGAGCTTGAGATACTTGTTTATTATCTCAACCTGCCCATCGATCATTTTTGGGGCAAATCGTCCATTTCAAGCGAGGCCCCGCCCACCGAGCCAATCGACCTGCCGCAGCTGGTTGAATTACGCCAGCGCATGATTGGCGCCTTACTCCGGCAGGAACGTAATCACGCCAGCATTTCCATTAAGGCGCTGACGCAGGAAACCGGTATTAGGGGCGCGCGTATCAAAGCCTATGAACTTGGTGAGCGTCCGATTCCCTTGCCGGAACTGGAAGCGTTGCTGGTTGTCCTGGGCAGCCGCATCGAAACTTTCTTCGACCAGAGCGGCCCGGTTGGCGAATGGATGACAGACCAAAAAGCCACTCAACAATTCCTGGAATTGCCCAGGGAATTGCAGGCTTTCGTTTGCCAGCCAGTCAACCGTCCCTATCTTGAACTGGCGCTAAAGCTCAATTCCATGCCCACTGACAAATTGCGCTCGGTGGCCGAAGGCTTGCTCGATATTACGTTGTGACATTACTGCACAGCAGAAGAATTGATAACAATGACCACTGTGGAAGAACTTCAGAAATTATCGCAAACAGGGAAATTGACCTTTGAAGCAGGCCAATACGAAACCGCCGCAAGCGCATTTGAAAGCGCGGTAAAAGGCTATGCGGCGCTCGACGACCAGATCAACGCGGCCGAGATGAAGAACAACATGAGCGTGGCGCTCCTGCAGGCCGGAAAAGCACAGGAAGCCCTGGCTGCTGCATTAGGCACCGATGAAGTCTTTGCCAATAGCCAGGACCTCAAGCGTCAGGGCATTGCAGTCGGCAACCAGGCCGCCGCGCTCGAAGCGCTCAAACGCAATGACGAGGCTCTCGCGGCTTATGAACGCTCTGCTCAACTCTTCGCGGATGCGGGCGAAGGTGACATGCGTTCGATGGTGCTCAAATCTGCGGCGGCCATTAAACTCAAAAGCGGCAAGGTCGCCGACTCCGCTTTCAAGATGATCGGCTCGCTCGAAGCCAAAGACAAGCCATCC
>JAKAMM010000297.1 GCA_021812905.1 Chloroflexota bacterium
ATGATTGCGGAATATGACCGCCGCCGAAAACTTTTGGTCGGCGGATTGAACAAGCTGGGACTCAACACTTTCGAGCCGCGCGGCGCGTTTTACACCTTCCCGAATATTTCCGCTTCAGGCATGGACGATGAAACCTTCTGCCAGAAATTATTGGAGGAGGAACATGTGGCCGTCATCCCCGGCAGCTCATTCGGCCCCGGCGGAGAAAATTTCGCACGCGCCTGTTATGCCACCAGCTATGAACAAATCGAGGAGGCCCTGCGCCGCATGGAGAAGTTCATGGCGAGGCACGGATGATTCAGTAAGCAGTGAACAGTGAACAGTAACAAAACGGAGACGACCGATCGGTCGTCTCCGTTTTGTTTTATCTTTATCAAAAATCAGCGTTCATCTGTGTTTATCTGTGGTTAAAAGCTCTTATGCTTTTTCCAAAGCGACTTTATGTTTCCCAATGCGGTAGTTGCCATTGTGAAGCATGACCTTTTCCAAATATTGTTCCGGCACATCCACATAAGTGTACTTATCTTCGATACGGATTTTTCCAATCGTCGCTCCGGGAATGTCCGCCTGAAAGGCGATCGTGCCGACCACATCATTTGGGCGCACGCCATGTTCCTTGCCCTTTGACATTTTTAGTCGAACCATTCCGGCTTCGTGCGAGGTGCGCGAGTCAGAACGGCGTGCGGGACTTTCGCGCCGCGATGAATATTCTCGCTTGCTTCCACGCGAAAATTCATGTTCGGATTTATAAGACCGCGTCGGCTCCGCCGGGACTTCGGCCACAGCCACCACCGGACGCTGTTTCTCACCCTGACGGGCCAGCTTCAAAGCCGCGCCCGCCACTTCAAGCAACTCATGTCCTTCGACCACCAACTGCTCGACCATCTCGCGCTCGCGCTGATAACGTCCCCGGCCAAGCCAGATCTTCATCTGAGCCAGAACTTGATTCTCGCGGTAGATGCGGATATCGTCGGCAGTGGGCAGAGTGGACTTGGTTAAAACCTGTTTGGTAAAACCTTCGATGTCGCGCAGGCGGCGCCTCTCACGGTTTGTAAATAATGAAATGGCGATGCCGGTTTTTCCTGCGCGGCCAGTGCGTCCGATGCGATGGACATAGACTTCCGGATCGTCAGGCAATTGGTAGTTGATGACGTGCGAAATGTTATCAATATCCAGACCGCGCGCAGCCACATCGGTCGCGACCAGGACTTTGACCTGTCCGCCACGGAATCGGCTGAGCGTACGTTCACGGGCATTCTGGTCGAGGTCGCCGTGAATGGCCTCCGCCGGGAAGCCGCGTTGTGAAAGTTCGTTGGAGAGTCGCGCCGTCTCGGCACGTGTACGGGCGAAGATCAGCACGCTGGTCATGTTCTCCATTTCGAGCAGATTCATGACCACGTTAAGTTTGTCCGATTCGTTGACCATGTAATAGCGTTGTTCGGTGGCTGTCAGCGTGAGCGTAGCCCGTTTAATGGTGACCGATTGAGGCTCGCGCATGAAGCGCTCGGCCAGCGAGCGGATGCGCGCAGGCAGAGTGGCACTGAAGAGCGCGGTCTGACGTTCAGCGGGCGTCGCGGCCAGAATGGCTTCAACGTCTTCGATGAAGCCCATGTTGAGCATTTCATCGGCCTCGTCCAGCACGACCGTTTTGACGCTGCTCAAGTTGAGCACGTCGCGCTTCATTAAGTCGAGCAGACGCCCCGGCGTGCCAACCACGATATCGACACCGCGTTTGAGTTGTGTGATCTGCGGGCTGTAGGGTTGTCCGCCATAGACGGCCAGCACGCGCACGTTGACCTTGCTCCCGTACTCGATCAACGCATTGGCAACCTGCAAGGCCAGTTCACGAGTAGGCGCGAGCACGAGGGCTTGTATGTGCCGATGTCCGGTTTGCCTGCTGTCTTTTTGTAAATTATGAAGAATGGGGAGGGCGAAGGCGGCGGTCTTGCCGGTGCCGGTCTGTGCCTGGCCGACCACGTCAACGCCGGTAAGCATGATCGGGATGAGCGCGGCCTGGATGGGCGTCGGCTCGGTATAGCCAAGCGCAACGACGGTCTGCACCAGTTCCGGGCGCAGGTTTAAAGAAGTAAATTCGGTTGTCATCAGATTTCCTTTTTGTTATCGCGATGGTTTTGACCACCGCAACAACATAATTATGAATTGTTCTGATAACTCCGTAAAACTTCTTGCCAACCATGGTCTGCTTTTGCAAACAAACCAGCCCAACAAAAAAGCCCGACTATTTCGCCGGGCCATCATTTAGAGTGATCAAAACAATTTCCCAAAACGGTTTGCTCTTTTCAGAGCGGCGGGAGTATAACACATTTTTTGTTGATTTCAGGAAAAGTGATTCCATGCAAGCGGGGATTATCAGATTGAATAGCCATTCACTGTTGCCTGCAGGCAGGGTTTGTGCGGCACATTCACGGTGACATTTGCTACACACAGCATGGTCAACATAGCTTTGCGTCTGCTGTCCAAAACGCAGGTGCAAACGGATAAACTCAAAATAGGAATCTCTGTGGTTTAATTGACCAGTTCGACTAATTAGACGTGCAATGGAGACCAACATGCCACAAGCCACTTTTCACTTCCCGCGTGGATTCTTATGGGGCGCGGCCACCGCATCTCACCAAGTCGAAGGCAACAACACCAACAACAATTGGTGGAAATGGGAACAGGAGGGTCACACTGATGGCACATCCGGTCTGGCCTGCGACTGGTGGGGCGGACGCTGGCGCGAAGACTTCGACCGCGCCGCCGAAACCGGCCAGAACGCGCATCGCTTCTCCATTGAATGGAGCCGCATCCAGCCCACGCCCGATACATGGGATGAAGATGCGCTGGAAAAATACCGCGCCATGCTGCGCGGCCTGCACAAGCGCGGCATGACCGCCATGGTCACACTGCATCACTTCACCGATCCGCTTTGGCTTGAAGAAAAGGGCAGCTGGGAAATAGAAGCCGTTGTCCCGTTGTTTGAACGCTTCGTCCGCAAAACGGTGGAGGCGCTCAAGGAATACGTTACGCTGTGGTGCACGATCAACGAGCCGAACGTCTATGCTTTGAGCGGATATGCCAACGGCGCCTTCCCGCCCGCCGTAAACAACATCAAGCGCGCCGTGATGGTCGAGACCAACATGGTGAAAGCGCACGCCGCCGCGTATCACGCCATCCATGAAATCCAGCCTGAAGCGCGCGTCGGTTATGCTTTGCACTATCGTCCGATGGTGGCGAAAAATAATTGGTCGCCGCTCGATGGGCTGATGCGGAACATTCGTTACGAAGGCATCAACATGGCATTTCCATCTGCGATCAGCACGGGCGTGTTGAAGTCGCCGGTTGGCAATCATCAAATCCCCGAAGCCAAAGGCACGCAGGATTATCTTGGCATCAATTATTATTCGCGTGATACGATCTCTTTCAATGTTC
>JAKAMM010000298.1 GCA_021812905.1 Chloroflexota bacterium
CCGGTCAATACGCCGACAGCCATATCTGCGCCCAGTTCGAGCACTGTATTGGTGAACGTCTCCGCCGACAATGTGGTGTTGCGTTCCAATCCGGGAAAACTCTTTCCCGCCATTCGCACATTGAGCAATAAAGAAACGCTGACGGCTTTTGGTCGCGCACCCGGTGACGGTTGGCTCTTCGTCAAGACATCCAATAATCAGGCGGGCTGGGTCTCTGCCTCCTTCTTGACCATTGCTCTGATGGAAATGGATTTGCTGGCTGAAATCAAGCCGACCGATGTTCTGGTAATCCACGGCAATGTGGCAGATGTCAATCAGAATCCGATCAGTGGTATTGGTTTTGCCTTGACACAAGGTCAGACTCGGGATGATGCCACGACCAATGCAAGCGGCGATTTCTATTTTTACCTGCCTCAATCAACCAACGGAACATGGCAACTGGGCTATGTTTCATTGGCCTGTACGAGCAATGCTATGTCCGCAAATTGCAAATGCTCTGCGACCCCGTGTGGTCAACCTAATCCGCCTTCCACGATGATCAGCCTGCCCTTGCAGGAAGCATTGAACTTTGTTTGGAAATAAAAATACAAATCTTACTTCCTCCAACTAATAAGGTTACAAAAAGTCCGCCGAGTTTTCAGAATTCGGCGGACTTTGCCTTGTTCAAAATGCGATTATTTCATCCATTGTTTATGATGCCAAGAGCGGCGAACCAACCATCCAATATAAACTGAATGTAATATCCTACTGCCAGGATGAGCAGCACGTAGAGACTGGTAGTCACCCAATTGCGTGTGAGCCTGTGAGTCAGGAAGTCCCGCCCATGCTCGCCGAAGAGCACCAGCATCATGCTCGATGAGAACGTGAACAGAAAT
This sequence comes from Chloroflexota bacterium, assembly GCA_021812905.1. The sequence continues at coordinate 876 of JAKAMM010000298.1, forward strand.
AGATAAATGCCAAACGGCGAGTAGCTCACGGTCGTTTCGCCCTGATAAACATCATAAATGGGCAGGAAAACCAAATAACCACTGATGACCAGGCCTATTAATAGGATCCACAATCCCAGTGTTCTAGCCTGGCGATTCTCTGTCTTCAGATTATCCAACTGCATATAACCTCTGTCGTAAAAAAGAAATGATGTAAATATCGATCTAAAGGATTATTCGGACTCAAAGGATTTATTGCCGCGTGCTCGTTTGACTTCAGATCGTTTCTTCTTTGATTGTAAACGCTTCTGTCTGGACCTGGCAGTGGGCCGCGTTTTCTTACGCGGCTTCGGCGCTTCGAGCGACTTCCGCACGAGCGCAACGAATCGTTCGATGGCATCAGCGCGATTTTGTTCCTGTGTTCGGAAGCGCCGCGCTTCGATGATGAGAATGCCTTCGCTCGTTACGCGCTTGCCCGCCAATTTGACCAGCCGCGTCTTGACATCGACCAGCAGAGAGTCATTTCTCCAAATATCAAAACGCAACTGCGCAGCTGTCGCCACCTTGTTGACATTTTGTCCGCCGGGGCCTGCCGCGCGGATGTAATCAAAGGTCAGTTCGCGTTCGTCAATTTTTAGAGTTGGAGAAATTTCGATCATTTTACAAAAGTATACCTCCCCCATTTCGTATTTTGGAAATGGGGGAGGTAGGTGGGGGCAGGGCTAGAACATCAGGCTGTTGATCTTGTCAATCATGGCGGGAGCCGGTCTGAGGTCCGCTTCGGTGAGGCGGTTGAGAGGGGTGTCGGTCAGATTGTAAGTGTCGGTCAGCGCCGGTTTGCCGGTGTCCACATAAAGAAGTCCGGTGATGAGCCAGTTATTGCGCTGGGCTTCTTCCATCACGCGCAAAGCCTCGAAGCGATCGGTCGGATCGTAACTCTTTTCGAGATTCTTCAAGATGACCGTCGAACCATCGTGCATGCTTACTTCGCGCACTTCGCCATCTTCCATTTCGCGTTCGAGAATGATCTCATTGCGCGGGGCAACGTAGGTGATGTCGTGCAGAGGCTCTTCGTGTTCCTTGCCCCAGGCATATGAGTGGTAAGTAGTGTCCTGATTATTGAACGTTACGCACGGACTGATGATGTCGAGCAAGGCAGTGCCATTGTGGGCGAGGGCGGCCTTGAGTAATTCTTTGACCTGCTTGGGGTTGCCCGCGAAAGAGCGCGCCACGAAGGTCGCGTTGGAAGCGAGCGCTTCCATGCAAATATCAATCGGCATGTATTGATTGACCCCCTGATGCTTGAGGCTCAAGCCAACTTCAGACGTGGCCGAGAACTGGCCCTTGGTGAGTCCGTATACGCCGTTGTTCTCAACGATGTAAACCATGTTGACGTTGCGGCGCACGATGTGCTTGAATTGTCCCATGCCGATGCTGGCGGTATCGCCGTCGCCGGAAACGCCCAAGCCTTTGACGTGATGATCGCCAAACAACGCGCCGGTGGCGATGGACGGCATGCGTCCATGCAGGCTGTTGAAGCCGAACGAGCGGTTCATGAAATAAGTCGGCGATTTGCTCGAACAACCGATGCCGCTGAACTTGACCATGTTCTCTGGCATGATGTTTGTTTCATAAAGCGCGGCGATAATTTGATTTGAAATCGAGTTGTGCCCGCAGCCCTGGCAGAGTGTACTGGGCGCGCCGCGATAATCATTTTTTGCGAGACCGGCGAGATTTGCCTGTACGTTTACGCCAGCCATTGGAAGAGTTTCAGTCATTTTTGTTACTCCTTTTTGTGTTCGTTTTATTCACGCAAGATCGAACACGATCATTTATTTACCTTTGACTTTTGACTTTGTTGCAGATTTCTTTTTGGCGGGTGATGCCTTTTTAGTCGCAACTTTCTTCGACGCGGGCTTTTTAGCGGCCACCATTTTCTTTGCCTTTGCTTTAATTGGAGATTTTTTCGCAGCGCTGATGGCCTTGGCCGTTACCGGCTTTTTGTACTTTGCTAAAATCCCCTCGCGCACCCACCTGGCGGAAGCAGGCAACCCGTCGCCGAACGCCACAGATTGGAAGCGTGCGCCGTATTCGGGATAATCTATTTTGAGCATTTGATCCATCTGACCGTCGCGGTTCATTTCAACCACAAAGACCTGGTCATACTTCTTGATAAAAGCGGTGACCTCGTCCGTGAAGGGCAGGGCACGCACGCGCAGGAAATCTGTTTTTAGTCTATGCTCAGTTGCAAGCTGGTGTTGAGCTTCGAGCACCGCGGCTTCCGTCGAGCCGAAGGCAATGATGCCGACCGTCGCTCCGCTCATCTTGTGCAGTATCGGCGCGGGGATGTACTTCTTGGCAGTCTCGTGCTTCTTTTTGAGCCTGTCCATATTTTTCAGCCAGACCGGAGCCTCTTCGCTGTACTTAGCGTATTCATCGTGACCGGTGCCGCGTGTGAAGTATGCACTCAGCGGACTCTTGTTACCGGGCACGGTGCGATAAGCGATGCCGTCGCCATCTTTATCGAGATAGCGCCCCCAATTTCCCTTGATCTCT
>JAKAMM010000299.1 GCA_021812905.1 Chloroflexota bacterium
CAGGAATCTATAGGTAAGAGAATACCCCAACAGGCCGACTTTATCCCGCGCCAGGCTGCCCCAGAAAGTTCGTAATTGAGTGGTAAGCATGTCATAATAAAACCAACCGGCGCCCTGCCTATCCTGGAGCGAGGCAATGAAAACATCCAGAGACCCGGGAAAATTCGAGACGGAGGACAGCTTTTGCGAGATTACGGGATTGAGCCAAAAGCTGCCTGCTTCGGCGGATGCATTGCGGACCAGGTTTTCGAAGGGCTGGCCGGCCCAGGTTCCGTGTGAGGCGAAGGCATCCGTAAAATGGGGTTCGCCTATCGTTTGATCGCCAACCAGTAAAGTCACGCCATCATAATAAGCAACGCTGACGCCCTGCTGCAGAGCAGGCTGCAGATATAGGATCATACGCTCCGTGTCATTTGGAATGAGGATCGTTGTGCTGAAGAAAAGCGGACTGGTCGTCAGGTTAACCGTCTTAGCCGGGCTGTAGAGAATCCCATTCCTGGTGGTATTGAATAAGAGTATAGGAGTAGAGGCCTGGGTCGGCTGGTCTGCCCACATCCAGGCGCCCAAAGTGACCGTTTTATTCCACAGTGAATGTGTTTGGGTTGGATTGAACCATTGTGCGATGTAAGACTGGCTGTCACTGGCTATGACCCGCAAGACGTGGGTGCCCATGACAGCGTGGGGCGTCTCGACGCGCGCCGGCTGTGTTTGCGAGGCATGAAACCAGGCTGCAGCATCTCCCCAACGGAAAACAAACAGAAGTCCGGCCAGCGCGAGCAACCCGACCAGGCTCCAGGGCAGCCATTTCCAGCGTTTCGTGAATATGGAGAACAGGATCACGAGGGCACTGATGGGGATGGCTGGCCAGGCGGTGTTTTTCGTCCAGTAACACACCGCCACGGAAATCAACAATCCGGCCAGTCTGATCAGAGAAGGGCCGCGATTGATCAACCGCAGGCTGGCCCACACAAAGATCGAGAAGGCCAGCACGGCGCCCACATCGTCATTGATGGAGGTCATGGTGTCGACAAAGCCGGGCAGGAGCGCCATAAAAAGGGGCACCATCCATTGCAGGGCATGCCCTTTGGGCACCAATTCCCCCAGCGTCCCCCAGGTTACATATAAGGTCAGCAGGAACATGAGCAGAGAAACCAGGCGCACAGCCCGGTTCTGAACGGCAAAGTCGGCGCCCCCGAGCAGACGTAAAGGCAGCGAAGCGATCAGATAATACAATGCATATTTGGTTGTTTGAGGCGCGACGCCCACATAGACCGGCTGGCTGCTGGACAGATCGAGGCGATAGTTCGATGTCTCGTACCAGCCATAATGATCCATGGAGGCAGCCATTTGCCGGCGCATGTTCTCGTCGACTTCACCATCTTTCGGCCAATGATCGAAATGCACAATCTGCCAGGCAAACTCGAAATGCCCGGGCTCGTCATAATGCCACCAGGGCGGGATGCTGAAGACATACACCAGGCCCTGGATCAGCCCAAGGATCAGGATGATCATTAATGTGTGTTTTGAAATCCATTTCAGGATGGATGGGGTGTTCTTATTCATGAGGCGGCACCTTTTTGTCCTTGTGCTTTTGAGGCAGTAGTATACATTAAAAAATCGTATCTTATGCTCCCGGCGGAGTCCCCGCCGCCGAGGATGCTTCGACACTCCCCTCGGTCGCACTCCCTACGGTCGCAGGCAATGACATGATGAGAATTGCTACAATAAAACGCGAAGCCAATTCATATACAAGCCAATTCATATGCTTGACAGTTGCTCTCGGTGTGCATACAATGTGAATACACACAGGAGATAATCATATGAATATGATGGTTCGATCTAAAGTTATAAAAATTGGTAATTCGCGTGGAATACGTATTCCGCGGACGCTGTTGGAACAAGCCGGGTTGATTGATGACGTCGAAATGATCGTAGAAGGAAATAAGCTGATCATTCATTCTGCGCGGCTTGCTCGTCAAGGTTGGGATGCTCAGTTTACTGTTATGGCAGAACTTGGCGATGACCGCTTGTTAGATCAAGCCCCCGCAACTCAATGGGAAGAAGATGAGTGGACATGGTAGTCAAACGTTTCGAGGTTTACCTCGTCAACCTTGATCCTACCATCGGAAGCGAGATTCGGAAAACGCGCCCATGCTTAATCATCTCCCCGGATGAAATGAACGATCATATCGCAACAATAATCGTTGCCCCAATGACAACCAAAGGACGAGCTTACCCTACGCGGGTTAGATGTCAGTTTGAAGGAAAAGAGGGACAGATTGTTCTGGATCAGATTCGCACAGTGGATAAGATCCGTTTGGTCAAGAAGCTTGGGAAAATAAACGCCAGCGCCCAGAAAGAGGTGCTGGTAATATTAATGGATATATTTGCCGAGTGATCCAGGTTTTGCCCCTGGCAGGCTGTCGGAGAGCAGTGCGTCGCGAGAAAAAAAGCCAGTTTGAACCGCAACCCTCTACGAGGCAGGCGAGCGCGACCCTTTGCAGGGCAGGCGAACGCGAAGTTTTAAAGGTTTTCTTGCGTTCTCACCTGCACTTGCATGCACCCCACGCAGTTTGTGGCGCAGGTGTGCAAGTGTAGCGGGCTGCGCTGTAAAAATGCCCGCCGCTGGGGTTCTCCGACAAACTGCTGGTCAGAAAGGATGAAGCGATGCAGACGCTTAAAGAACTGATAGAGGGCCTGCCGCCCGAGTTGGTGCAGGAAGCTAGAAATTACATAGGGTATTTGTATCTTTTCAATAAAGCGGGGTGTGGGGTGTTTTGGGTGCTGGCAACAGATTGGCGGCGGAATAAGGCATTCTGCGGGTCGGTCAATTGACGTTTGTTTTGGGTTGACATCCGCATTGACTACAATGAGGGGTAAAATATGACGACCATGATCGGCCAATTTCGCTCCAAAATCGCCGCAAATCAGTTTGAGTTTTCCAAACATGCCCCCTTATGCTGGACAAGAATCGGATGAATTGGGCGACGAGATCATTGCGCGTCTGAATCCGCAAACAGGCCAGATCGAAAACATCGAAGTGTTGTTTTTTACCAGCCGCTTGCTGAGAAAAGATTTATTTTCTTTGCCTATCACTGCGGATTTGCGGCAGGTGAAAACGTCCCTTTCCTAGCGTGACCAGTGATCCTGCGCCATTCAAAGGGGGACCATCGCACGACTGCCCTTGTTACACTTTCTGATCTGCCGCCTGCGCTATGCCCTTCCTCCGTCCTCGGTCTTTCCCCCCATCCTTCCTCCTTTCCCTCCGTTCCGCATCCCCCGTCCTTTTTCATTCTTCCCATTAAGATCGACAAAAAGGGACATTTCTACTTTGGGCTAACAGCGCGGCTTTTACAGGCATCGTCTTTTTGGCCGGGGCGCTTGTATTCAATCACGTATTCAATCGCC
>JAKAMM010000300.1 GCA_021812905.1 Chloroflexota bacterium
CGCCCTTGCCAATGACCTGCAATATGTGTTCAACAGCGGATTGATGAGCATTCTGTTCTGGACGGAGATCATCCTCGGCTCGGTCATCCCGTTGATCCTGTTCTCGATCAAGCGGGTGCGCCAGAGCACCAATGGACTGCTGATCGGCGCGATCATCTTGTTGGTCGGAATGATTCTCGACCGCTTCAACGTGAGCTGGTTTGCCGTCAAACATCCGGATCCAATCACCTACATCCCGACATTCATGGCGAATAACGTGCACTATTTCCCGTCCCTGCCTGAAGTCTCCATTTCACTCGGCATCTTCTCGGCCGGCATTCTGGCTTTCGGCCTGGCCATCAAGTATCTGCCAATCTTTGAAGATGAAGACGAGCACGGAACGCAGCACAGTCCAGCGCCCAGCGGAGCTAGCGATTAATTTGAACATGATGAAAACCGCTCCCTTGCAGGAGCGGTTTTCATCCCTCGACTATAATACCGCTCATGCGCCCAACATTTTTCCATCACCTGCACCCGCCGACCATTCCGGCCAAACAATCGCGCTGGCGTTACACCCTTGGCGCGGGCGGCATGGCGGTCTTCCTGGCTTTGGTGTTGGTTACAACCGGCGCATTGGAAATGTTCTATTACATTCCCACACCCGATGAAGCGGCGCGTTCAGTGCAGACCATCAGTTATCTCGTGCCGTTCGGCGGATTGCTGCGCAACATTCATTTCTGGTCGGCGCAGCTTCTGCTGATCGTCAGCGCCGTCCATTTGGCGCGCATCGTTTTCACCGGCTCCTACGCGCCGCCGCGCCGCTTCAATTATTTACTCGGCCTTGCATTATTTGTTCTTTCAATTCTTCTCGACTTCACCGGTTATGTTCTGCGCTGGGACCAGGGGATTCAATGGGCGCTCGTAGTTGGGACAAATTTACTGAAGACGATTCCACTGCTCGGAAACTTTTTCTACGTTCTCGCCACCGGCGGGACCCAAATCGGGTTGCCCACCCTGATCCGTTTCTACGCCTGGCACATTTTCGGCCTGACAGTTGCCGCCGTTATCCTGATGATTTGGCACTCCTTCCGCGTGCGCCGCGATGGCGGGATCGCCGTCCCGCCGCCGCACTTGCGTACCGACCATGAACGCACCACTCGCAACGAACTGGTGCGACGCGAAGTGCTGGCAATGCTTTTCATCAGCGCGGCCCTGATTTTATTGTCGGCGTTTTTCCCCGCCCCCATCGCGCCGCCATTTACGGATACAACCTCGTTATCCAGTACTGCCCGCGCGCCCTGGTTTTTTCTTTGGGTTCAGCAAATGCTCAAATGGGGCGACCCATTTTTCTGGGGCGTTCTAATTCCAATTGTTCTTCTGCTTGTGCTGATATTGATCCCTTATGTTTTTCCAAAACCATCTCAAAGTGAATTGGGACGCTGGTTCCCGAAATCCAACCGGCTGGTGCAGATCGTGCTCGGGATCATCTTTCTGATTTTTATTGTGCTCACCGTGTGGGCAAGTCTGTCAACATAAAAAATCATGCGTCGAATTATCGGTATAGCCTCTGCAATTTTATTAGCCGCTTTATTGGTGACCTGGTGGTGGACTTCACGCACGCCGCGCCCCATCGCACTGACCCCAACTCTAACTGGCCAGGTTGAATACTGTCTTACCTGTCACAGCGACTTAAAGGAAATCAGCCCGTCGCACCCGGTGAAAACTTTCGGCTGCGTCATCTGCCACGGCGGCGAACGGCTGGCGCTGAACGCCGATTTGGCTCACAGCACCATGCGCGGCGGAGCAAATCCGTCCGACCTGTCAGTAGTGCAACAGTCGTGTGGCGAAAGCAACTGCCATTCCGGCAGCGAAGCGGATCAACGGAATCACATCCAGCGCGTGATGACCAGCATCCAATCCACGTATGCCGGGGCCATTGCAAACATCCGCTATTCATTTGGCGCGCAATCTAATTTGAAAGCGCAACTCGGCATCGTCGCTGTAACGGATAAAAACAACGTCTCGCTGCAAGCCTTTGATCCATCGACAGAAACAAACCCGATGGTGAAGAAGTTCGGCGCCAACTGCCTGACCTGCCACATCAACGCCACGCCGCGCGCTGGGGGAGCATTTGATCGCTTCACAGGTTGCGCGACCTGCCATACGCCCCTCACCCCAACCCCTCTCCCAACTTTGGGAGAGGGGCAAGGGGAGAGGGTGCAGATCCATCAACTAACCACCGCTATTCCATACACACAATGCAACACCTGCCACAACCGCGGCAACTACGATCTGCGCACGATGACTTTTGTCGAGCGCACCGATCTAGCCACTGATCGTTTGCATAATTACTACCAACCCATTTCACAATTCACGAAATGCGAATACACGCTCGATTGCGTGGATTGCCACACGCGCACCGAAGCCATGGGCGATGGAAATATTTATTCCAGCAAGAAAGATATTCAATACATTCAATGCAAAACCTGTCACGGCACGCCCACCGAATTGCCGCAGACAAAAACGCTGACCGATCCAAACGATATTGCGTTTCGTTTGGCGGGACTCAACCCGGTCGTTGACTTGAAGCTCGGCGAAACAATTCTCGTCACGGATAAAGGCGAGCCGCTATGGAACACGCACGTCCTGCCTGATGGAACGTATCAGCTTGTCGGCAAAGCCACCGGTCAGGTATTTACTTTTAGGCCGGTGATGGGCAGCGGCTGTACGCAGAACGGAATTGATCAATCATCCGCGTATTGTCACACCTGCCATTCGGTTCAACGTTAGTATGTCATTGCAAGGAGTGATCCACTGATCATCCTGAGATTGCCACAGCGGAAGTACACCGCCTCGCAATGACAGTAGGAAAATATGCCCGATCTATCGCGCCGCGACTTTCTCAAACTCACCACGACCGCGTTGTTGACCATCAGCGGCGCGCTTGGCGTTGGCGCGTTGTTTCGTTTTTTGGATTATCAAACCGAGCCGCCGCCTAAAACGGAATTTGACGTCGGCCCGGCCTCCAAATATCCGCTGGATTCCCGCACGCTTCTTCCCGATGTTCCGGCCGTTCTCATCCACAACGCGGCTGGATATTCAGCTTTGAGTTTGGTCTGCACCCACCTCGGCTGTACGGTTGAGAAAAACGCGGACGGCTTTGCCTGTCCCTGTCACGGCTCACGTTACAATGCAGACGGTTTGGTCCAACGAGGGCCGGCCTCGAAACCTTTACGCCAATTCCGCATAGAAATGACGCAAGACGAAACGTTGATCCTGCACACTGATTAGATTTCATTTGCAAATCAAATATATTACGTCGTTGCGAGCCGCGTTCGTGGCGGCGAAGCAATCCCCACCGCAATTTGGGAGATTGCTTCGAGGAAAAACACCTCTCGCAATGACAAAAAAAATTGCATACACACCC
>JAKAMM010000301.1 GCA_021812905.1 Chloroflexota bacterium
AAAAATGTTGTGCTTGAAGAGTTTGACCTGGATGCGGCCCTTGCCCGCCGCCCCGGACTGCTCCTGCTGGACGAACTTGCCCACAGCAACGCCCCCGGCTCACGCCACAAGAAGCGCTGGCAGGACCTGGAGGAACTGCTGGACGCGGGCCTTTCCGTGGCGACCACCGTGAATGTTCAGCACCTGGAGAGTGTTCACGAAGTCGTCCAGCAGATTACCGGGATACAGGTTCAGGAGACCCTGCCGGATCAGATCATCCAGCAGGCCGATGAAGTGATTCTGGTAGATATCACTGACGAGGATCTCTTGCAACGGCTCAAGGAGGGTAAGGTGTACCTGGGCGAACGCGGTCAGCGCGCGATGACCCATTTTTTTCGTAAAGGCAACCTGATCGCCCTGAGGCAATTGGCATTGCGACTGGCAGCGGACCGGGTCGATCTGGAGTTGCGACAGTTTCATCAACAGAATCCGGAAGAGGGGCGGCATCGCGGTAGTCGGGATCGTTTGTTGGTCGCCGTGAGTGGCCGCCCGGAAGATGAGCATCTGGTGCGCGCGGCTTATCATCTGGCGACCAGCCAACGGGCCGACTGGCTGGTGATTCATGTGGACACTCCACGCGGCCTTCTGCAGAAACCTCAGACCCAGGCGTGGATATGGAATCACCTGCATCTTGCGGAAAGTTTGGGTGCTGAAACCGCACGTCTGACCGGAGTAAATGTCGGCGCGGAGGTTTTGGCTTATGCGCGACTCCGCGACGTCACCCAGATTATACTGGGACAGACGCAAGGCTTGCGCAAATTCCTTTGGTGGTGGCCCGGTTCTTTGACGGCGCATCTGTTGAACAGCGAGCGCGGTATTGACGTAGTGATTCATCCGTTGCCGGTAAAAAAAGCCATTCCGGAAGATCGACGCCTGCGGAATCAACAATACCTTGGCATCGTGGACACGTCCCTGCGCCGCCGCACCCGGAATCGCGCCTTTGTGATCAGCGGGGCATTAGGTCTCGCTTTAAGTGGTCTGGCCTGGTCTCTGGGGGCTTACCTGGGTTTTGCCGGGGTCTTCATGCTCTACATGCTGGGCGCGGTGGGCACCGCCCTGATGTACGGCCGCTGGTCCTCCCTCATCACATTCATTGCCGCGGTGGTCAGTTACTACTCGTTTGGATTGGATCGCGGTTTGCTCACCACGGTGGGCTCGCTTGCTTACTTTGCGCTGATCCTCTCCTTGATCCTGCTCATCAGCCAACTGGTGGCGCGATCCCGCGAGCAGGAGCTCATGGCCCGAATCCGCGAGCGACGCGCCCGCAATCTCTATCAACTGGTTCAGGCGCTCAGCGGCGCCCGTGGTGTCGAAGGAATTCTGAACGCCAGCATCGAGAAGTTGCACCAGACCCTGGGTATTGCGGTCGCATTCTGGTTGCCACCGGCGGACAACGCGGGTAGTCCGTTGCAGATGTTTCCCGCGTCCACCGAATTGGAAGCGCCACAACGCAACCTGCGGGCTGCCGCCCGGTGGAGCTTTCTCAATAAAAAGAATGCCGGTATGAGCACCGACACGCTGGCGGAACTCCCGGCGCTGTTTATGCCCATGCTGTCCGGCGAGCATGCGCTGGGGGTCATGATGCTGTCTGATCTTGATCTGCGTCGGGCGCCTGCAGACTGGTTGCGCTTTCTCGAAACGGTGGCGCGACTCATCGCGGTGGCTCTGGATTCAGCGCAAGCTTCCCTGCAACGTACGGAAGCGGATGTCCGTTTGCGGGTCGAGCAATTACAAAACGCGCTTTTAGGCGCTGTTTCCCATGACCTTCGGACGCCCTTGGCTGGCGTACTAGGCACCGCGACGACACTTCAACGCAATGCGCAGGGCTTGACCGCCGATGAGCACGATCTCCTGGAGAATATCCGCGAGCAAACCCAAAAGATGGAACACACCGTGGATCGCATTCTGCACATGGCCGCATTGCAGTCCGGGCGACTCAATATCAAAAAAGAATGGGTTCCCCTGGAAGATCTGCTGGTCACCGCGCGCGATCAGGTTAAGGCCGTATGCACCGATCGTCCTTTTCAGGCGCGGATATCCAAAGACTTGCCGTTGCTCCTCGTGGACCCGCAGCTCATGGTGCAAGTGCTCGCTAATCTCCTGGAAAATGCGTGCAGATATAGTCCGAATGGCCGCGCCATCGAATTAGAAGCCTATGCGAACGATGCGGAGATTACCGTTTGCGTCATCGACCACGGCTTTGGCGTACCACCCGGCCGCGAAGAGGAGATATTTCTTCGTTTCAGTCAGGTCAAACCGCCCCATGGACTGGGTGGCAGCGGACTGGGCCTCGCCATTTGTGCTGCTATTATAGAATTGCATGGCGGACGTATCTGGGTACGTAACCGGGTCGCAGTGCGCGGTGCGGTGTTTTGTTTTACCGTACCTCGGGAGACTGAGCCGCCTATGCCACCTGACGGAGATTAAGCCATGACGACCATGCACGAAGGCGATCTGGATATCCTGCTGGTGGAGGATGACCCGAGTATTGGCGGGTTTCTGCAGGCGGCGATGGACCGCGAACCAGGGTATCGCCTGCACTGGGAAAGCACGCTGAAAGATGCCTGGAAGGCTTGGGAAAAACGACAAATCCAGGAAGGTCGGCCGTTCGCCCTGATTCTGCTGGACCTTGGTTTACCGGATGGGGATGGGCAGGGATTAATCCATCGATTACGCGACCACGGAGGGGAACAGGCACTAATCATCATCATCTCTGCGCGCGGAAGTGAGGCTGACAAGGTACAGGCCCTCGATAGTGGCGCCGACGATTATCTGACCAAGCCGTTTACCATTGGCGAGCTGCTCGCACGCCTGCGCGCGCATTTGCGGCGACGACCAGCAGGTTCATCCGCCGAATCTTCCCATTGGGTTATAGGCGCCTTGGAGCTGGATGATCTCACCCATACCGTTCGCAAGGGCGGGATGACCATTCCGATGACACCCAAGGAATATCAACTGTTCCACCTTTTTGTGATGAATCAGGGGCGGATATTGTCGTATCGACGAATTCTCGGTGCCGTGTGGGGAGAGCACCGTGGCGATCAGGCCCACTATGTCAGGTTATATATCAAACGACTGCGGGAAAAGATTGAGGATGATCCCGGAATGCCACAATATCTGGTGACCGAAAAAGGGATTGGGTACCGATTTGGCGATCCGGAGGTGTCAAGATGACCACCCTCAAGGGCAAGATGGCATGCGCTTTTGCGGCGAGGATAAAACAGTAATCAGTCATCGCCATCCGCATGTTTTTGTGCCAGAAACCCGACGCCATCCAGCACTTGATAGAAGTCCCGCGCATAATAATCGGGCGCTACATCGTTATAGGATTTGCTGCCCTGAT
>JAKAMM010000302.1 GCA_021812905.1 Chloroflexota bacterium
CAGGAATAGCAGGAGCCCGATCACGATCCCATACGCCAGCGGTTGGTTGATGTCGCCAGATAGATGGAAGATATCGCCCTTGACCGCCATAGCGTAATGCAACGCCGCAATCGGTGCAATGAAATAGATCAGTTGATGCAGGCGTTTCCAATTTTTTCCGAGGCGCTTTTTCCAGATGTCGAAGGAAGTTAGTGCCAATGGGATCAACAATAGAAAAGCCGCCATACCATAAAGAATATAGGATTTTTGAAGCACAGTTTGGATGAGCAAGCTCCATGCCAGTCCATAATCCAGGTCGACGAAGATGATAACGTGCAGGACTGCATACATCAACGCGTACAGTCCCAGCGCGCGGCGGCGTTTAAGGGGTTCGCGCCAACCCAGAACTGTGTTCAGCGGTGTGCATACCAGTGAAAGGACAAGCAGGGCAATGGCGTGACGTCCCGTGCGAATTTCCAGTTGTTGGATGGGGTTGGCGGTCAGGTGATGCGTGAAGAACCCAATCAGCAATATCACCAATTCCGACCAGGCATAAAGGTGTATGGCGATTTGCAGTGGGGTGTAAGGAATTTTCTTGAGTCGATCAATGATTTTCATGAAGAATAATTTTTGAACACGGACAGCACAATTTAACGGCCTTGCCGTTTTTATTTTGACACCTGAAGTTTTGTGCAGTCCGGTTCGGTGCTTAGTAATTGAGTTTTAGATCCATGCCGTCGTACAAATGTGCCACCTGCGCGCCGTACCCATTGAAGGGCAGTGTAGCTCGCCGTGTTAGTTCACCGATGCGGCGTTCCGATGCCTGCGACCAGCGAGGGTGAGGCACATCCGGGTTGACATTGGCATAGAAGCCATATTCATTCGCGGCGATATTATTCCAGAAAGTGGAGGGTCTTTGATCCACCAACTCGATCTTGACGATGGATTTGATGCCTTTGAATCCGTACTTCCACGGCACAACCAAACGGATCGGCGCACCGTCCTGATTTGGCAAAGCCTCGCCGTATAAACCAGTAGCGAGAATGGTAAGATCATTCATCGCCTCGTCGAGACGCAAGCCTTCCTCGTAAGGCCAGGGATAAAAGCCATTGCCCTCTGCTGGGAATTGGGTCTTGTCCATCAAGGTTACAAAATGAACATACTTTGCAGCGGAGGTCGGCTCTACCTCTTTGAGCAGACTCGCCAACGGAAATCCCTGCCACGGAATCACCATGCTCCAGGCTTCGACACATCGCAGGCGATAGATACGATCTTCCTGCGGAAAAGCTTTCAGCAAATCTTCGATCGCATAAGTCTTTGGTTTGTTGACGAGGCCGCTGACCTCCACCGTCCAGGGATGGGATTTGAAATTCTTCGATAGAGGGGCGACGGCATCCTTGGCGGTGCTGAATTCATAAAAATTGTTGTAATTGGTAATGTCATCGAACGAGTTGAGAGGGGAGCCTAGCTCGTCCGTTTTGCCTGCATACGCCGCCTCAGCTGGATTTGAAGCCGGGCTTGCCGTTACCTGGGGTGCACATGCAGCAAGCAGCGCGGTTCCGGTCGCAATGCCGGCCGCTTTGAGAAAGTCACGCCGATTCAGGTATTGTGATTTTGACGTGATCTCGGAAGAAAGAACGGGAGGAGATTTGAATTTGTTATCCATAATATACCTCTTCTGTTTAGGGATAGGCTTCGGCTAATAAGGCTTTGATATTGGCTTCGGTTTCATCATAACTTCCTTCACCAAAATGAATGTAACGAATATGGCCGCGTTTATCAATCAGATATAGTGCAGGCCAGTAAATGTTGTGATACGCGTTCCATGTCCCGCCATCGTTATCCTGCGTGACCGGGTATTTAATACCATTCTGAGCCACGGCATCTTTTAGATTGCCCAGATCGGCTTCGTAACCAAATTCGGGATAGTGATTACCGATAATCAAAAAGCCCTGTTCTTTATACTTATCGTACCAGCCCCTCAACGAGGGGATCACATGTTGGCAGTTAATTCAGCCAAACGTCCACATTTCGAGCGCCACAACTTTGCCGCGCAGGTCTGCGAGGCGTAATGGAACATCAGTGTTCAGCCAGATCGAGTTGGTTAACTCGGGAGCCGTTCCGAGGTCCGGTAATGAAGCGTTGTGAGGCATGGGTGTCTGAATAGGCGAAGCTTGCGCGCATCCGGTCAGGATCAATAAGAGAAATCCGGTTAGCCAATGTTTCATCATTCTGTCTCCTTGATGAAACGATTGTAAAAAATCTTCCTTACGAATGTCTTACAGGAGAGTGATAAAAAGGTTAACCTTTGGGAAGGGTAATGATGAAGCGCGTTCCTTTGCCCGGCGTACTTTCAACGTGAATTTCCCCGTCATGTGCGTGCACGATGCCCTGTGTAATTGCCAAGCCGAGGCCCGATCCGCCAGTGGCGCGATTGCGGGATTTTTCTCCGCGATAGAAGCGCTCGAAGATGTGGGACAAATCCTCAGCGCGAATGCCCTCACCCGTATCGCGCACGGTCACTTCGACGTTTGGGCCGGTTTGCCGCGCCCGCAGTTCGATCTGTCCCTCAGCCGGGGTGTGCCGCAAGGCGTTGCTGATGAGGTTGTTCAACACGCGCCCGATGCGCTGGGTGTCCATGTAGAGCGGGTCAACGTTTGGGTCCACAGACCCGGACAAGGTCACGCGCTGACGCGCGGCCAATTCAGTAAAACTTTCCAGCGTATCGGAGACCAAATCTGAAAGCGAGGCGTTTTCCCGATGGAGAGGAAGCCCGCCTGCATCCAACTGAGCCATTTGGAATAGATCGTCAATCAGGAGGGAGAGCGACTGTACTTCGCGCTGGGCAGTTTTATGATAACGCTGAATCGACTCAGGATCTTCTACCACGCCGTCGGCCAATGCTTCGAGTATAGCGCGGATGGATGCCAGTGGAGTTTGTAAATCATGGCTGGCCCAGGCAATCAGGTCGGTTCGCAGACGGACCAGCTCGCGCTGTTTTTCATCACCAGCCTGAAGTTGGGCGGCCATTTGGTTAAAGGCAGATGCAAGAGCGGACACTTCGTCACGCCCATTCATGGCCACCCGCGTTGTGAGGTCGCCTTCGGCCAGTGAGTCGGCGGCATCTTTGAGCAAAGCAATACGTTTGGTGATCGTGCTGGAGAGGAAGTATCCCAATGCCATCGCCATGCCCCCGGCAAAAATCAGCAGGACGATGGCAAGCAATAAATCATGCTGGCTGGCGAACATCATCTGCGCGCTGAACCAGACGTTGAAGAAGGTCAACACGCTGGAGATTGCGTAACCGATCAGCAAAGTCCAGCGCAAGGTGGGAGAACGAGTCAGCCAGCCGAGGCGGTAGGCCGCATAGCCGACGGCGCTCGAGATAACGGCTGTGATGA
>JAKAMM010000303.1 GCA_021812905.1 Chloroflexota bacterium
GCGGCCGGGACCCCAAACTGGTCGCCGTTTTATCGCCTTATCATAATTTTCACAGCGCACCGTTTCTCACATCTGCCCATAATGGCTACGCGACCCCGCTCGGCGCGATTCAAATTGACCACGCCGCCATCGACGCGTTGGACGCCGAACTCAAATCCACACTCGGACTCGGACTGACTCGCATCGCCAACGACCCCGAACATTCTCTCGAAATCGAATTGCCGTTTTTGCAGCGCGCGCTCAAATCAAACTGGACTCTTCTGCCCATCATGTCACGCGCACACGATCCCCGCCTCGCCCGCGGACTTGGCCTTGCGCTCGCAAAAATCCTGAAAGACAAAAATGCCATCCTCGTCGCCAGCACGGACTTGTCACACTACTATGATCAAAAAACTGCCGAACTTCTTGATGGAAATATGCTGGCCGAAATCGAATCCTTCAACCCGGAAGGCGTGCTCGAAACTGAAGTTACCGGCAAAGGTTTCGCCTGCGGACTCGGCGCACTGACCTCCGTGATGTGGGCGGCACGCGAACTCGGCGCGGACAAAGTCCAGATTTTGCATCACGCCACATCCGGCGATGTGACCGGCGATTACAGCGCAGTTGTCGGCTACGGCGCGGTGGCAATTTTGAAATCAAAATAGTTCATGACCTCATTTGTTCAACTCGCCGTCAACGTCCCGTCCGTCGCGGGCGTTTTTGATTATGCCCTGCCAGAATCTTTGGCCGGGCAACTCGGCGTTGGACATCTCGTCATCGCGCCGTTCGGAAAGCAAACCGTGCAGGGAATCGTTTTGCGATTCATTGACCAGCCTTCCGTCGCCGAAACAAAAGAAATCATTGAACTGGTTGATCCTCAACCCGTGCTCACACAAGCCCAAATTACGCTGGCTGAATCTTTAGCCGAGTCGACTCTTTCCCCGTTAGCCGCCATCATCGGATTATTTTTACCGCCGGGACTCAACCAGCAAGCCGACACGATATTTGATATTCGAGATTTGAATTTCGATTTATCCAATATCGAATTATCAAATATCGCTTCTCGATTGGTAAAGTTGCTGAAAGATAAAGGCTCTTTGCGTGGCAGACAGATTGACCGCCGCTTCGCAAAAGTGGATTGGCGCAAAATCGCGCAGGCATTGGTCAAGCGCGGCGTGCTTTCATCGAAATCCATTTTGCCGCCATCCACCATTCGCTCGAAATTTATTCGCACAGCGCAAATTGCTGTCTCGCCGGATGTCGTAGAAAAAGCAATGTCCGAACTCGGCACAAAGCAAACACTTGGGCGCCGACAAAAAGCGCTGAGATTTCTCGTCAAGCAAGCCGACGCGATCAACGTTTCATGGGTCTATGCCGAAAGTGGATGCAATATTTCTGACTTACAAGAAATGGAAGAACGCCAGCTTATCATTTTGCGCGAGACGGAAATTTTCCGCGACCCGCTGGAAAAGATCGAAAATCGGGAATCTGGGATCGGAAAATTGGTATTGACTGACGAACAACAAAATGTTTTGCAAAAAGTTGAGATGGCGTTTCGGCAACTCGCCGAAGGAAAATCCGCCAAACCATTTTTGATTCAAGGCGTGACCGGTTCCGGCAAAACAGAAATTTATTTGCGCGCCGCCGAAGAAACTCTTCGGCGCGGAAAACAAGCCATCATCCTTGTCCCTGAAATTTCGCTCACGCCGCAAACCGTCCGGCGATTTATGGCGCGCTTCCCCGGCCAGGTCGGATTGATGCACTCCAAACTTTCCGATGGCGAACGCTACGACACATGGCGGCGCGCCCGCACAGGCCAGCTTAAAATTATCATCGGGCCGCGCAGCGCCCTCTTCGCTCCCCTGCCGGACATCGGCCTGATCGTCGCCGACGAATGCCACGACAATTCCTATTACCAAAGCGAACCGCCTTTTTATCACACCGTCAGCGCCGCGCAAATGTACGCGCGAATTTGCGGCGCGGTTCTACTGCTCGGGACGGCAACGCCGTCCATCGTTCAACGGAGTCAAGCCGAGAGCGGGGAAAGTGTCCGCCTGGAATTGACTCAACGCCTCAGCTCGGACCCGCTAACGGCTTCCGCCGAAGGTGCAGGCGTTCTTCCTGCCAAAGGGTTGGATCTGCCCCCGATCCACATCGTGGACATGCGTGATGAGTTGAAAACCGGCAATCGCGGAATCTTCAGCCGTGAACTTTCTGACGCTCTTGGCAAAACGTTGACGCGCGGCGAGCAGGCGATTCTATTTTTGAACCGGCGCGGCACAGCCACTTATGTTTTTTGCCGCGATTGTGGACATGTAGTGAAATGCCCGCGCTGCGAAACGCCGATGACGGCTCATGTTGAAAGTTCAAGGTCAAAGGTTGAAGGTAAGGATTCTTTCAACCTTCAACCTTCAAACTTCAAACTGATTTGCCATCGCTGCGGATATTCGCGGCAGATGCCGAAAAAATGTCCGCAGTGCGGAAGCGCAAACATTCGCGCATACGGACTTGGAAGCGAAAAAGTGGAAAGCGAAGTACAGAAAATTTTCCCGAAGGCGCGCACGCTGCGCTGGGATTGGGAGACGACGCGCGAAAAAGATGCGCATGAAATTATCCTGGCGCATTTTTCATCGGGCCGCGCCGACGTTTTGATCGGCACGCAGATGCTCGCAAAAGGACTCGACCTGCCGCGCGTGACTTTGGTCGGCATCGTGTTCGCGGACGTTGGCCTACACCTACCGGATCCATTCGCGGCGGAACGCGTCTTTCAAGTATTGACTCAAGTCGCAGGCCGCGCCGGTCGCTCATCGCGTGGCGGACGCGTGGTTCTGCAAACTTTTTCGCCGGAACATTATGTCATTCAAGCCGCGGCGAAACATGATGTCAATGGTTTTTATCAGCAGGAAATTTCCCAGCGCAAACGGTTGGGCTATCCGCCTTTTTCGCGTCTGGCTCGACTCGAATTTCGCCACCGCGATCCAATCGTCGCAGAAAAAGAAGCGCGGACGCTTGCAGATAGAATTCAAAAAGGACTGGTTACTGAAAACTGGAAACAGGTCACTGTTATCGGGCCTGCGCCGTGTTTCTTCTCGAAACTCAACGGCGAATATCGCTGGCAGATCATTTTGCGCTCGCCTGATCCCGTTTCCATTTTGCGCGAAAAGTTATCCACCGGATGGCGGGTTGAGGTGGACCCGGTAAGTTTGCTATAATCACTTAAATTTGGCTCAACCGTCTTCACTGGAAAGGCAAAATCGATCCACAGATCTCACACATCTTTTCAATAAAGCGGGGTGTGGGGTGTTTTGGGCGGGCTCCGCCCGCCCAAAACACCCCACTTCCCCCTTCTTTTTGAAAGGATACAATTTCACCGATTAGGCAGATTTGTTTCTAA
>JAKAMM010000304.1 GCA_021812905.1 Chloroflexota bacterium
GAATGTCATGTGGTGAGTCTACCGTAATTTTTTAGCAGCGCGCATAATTCCTTATGCGGCAAAGCCTGGATGCTGATTCCGGCGCGGCCGGTCATTGGCTCTGCCGCGATCAGCGTGTTGATGATGGCTTCTTCGGTGGCATAAGCCGAAGCGAAAAGGATCGGGTCAATAAAATCATTGTGGACGTATTCCACGCTTCCCTTCATGGACCCTGAACCGGCCCCTCCCGAATCGGCTGTGGAAAACGCCAGGAAGATATCCCCGCTTCCGTTCCCGCCAAGCGAGCCTGTCCGTCCCATTCCGAGCGCGGCGCGCTTCGCCAATCGTTTGAGTTGATGCGGCAAAAGCGGGGCGTCCGTGGCCAGGATGACGATCAACGAGCCATCATCCTGGCGAAATGGATTCTCGCCGTGGGTGATTGGGGCATCAGACGTGAGATGCTGTCCGACAGGGACGCCGCTCACGGTCAGTTGGAAGCGGCGGCCAAAGTTGGCTTGTACCAACGCGGCCACTGTCCAGCCTCCAAATTTGTCCGGTAGTCTGCGCGAGGATGTCCCCGTGCCGCCTTTGAATTCATAACAGATCATGCCCGTCCCGCCGCCGACGTTGCCTTCTTCGATTGCGCCGCCATGCGCCGATGTCAGCGCGGCCATGACGTGCCCGGCGTTGATATGAAAGCCGTTCATGTCGTTGAGCCAGCCGTCTGCCGTCTCACCGACGACCGGACATGACCATTTTTGAAAGATGGCTCCCTGTTTGATCTGCCACTCAATAATTGTGTCGCGCACAGTGCCTACGCTGTGTGTGTTGGTGATGCCGATCGGTCCTTCAAGCAGGCCGCCTTCATCAATCCAGGCCGCACCGGTCATCTCGCCGTTTCCATTGAAAGGGAACCAGCCGGCGAAGACGGGATCGTGATTCGTTTTGCCGCGTGGGTGGATGATGGTCACACCGGTGCGCGCAGACTGGCCTTCGATAACAGTAGAGTAACCGACTTCAATACCTGGTATATCTGTGATTGAGTTCAGCGGGCCGGGCGTGCCTTCGAACGGAATTCCGAGATCGCGTGCGCGGGGTTTGGACATGAGGGATTCTCCTTGTTTTCTACTACTTCTTTCGCAAACATTTAAACTTTGCGGTGCTCATTTCGGGCAAAATTCGAGATTGTGGAATGGTTATTAAGCAGTGCTCTGTAATTCTACCCAAACAAAGTATCTTCTCAAAAAGAAGGGGGAAGTGGGGTGTTTTGGGCGAGGCACAGCCCGCCCAAAACACCCCACACCCCGCTTTATTGAAAAGATACCAAACAAAGATGAAAAAGTGCATTGGGAGTAAAATTAAGTCCTACTGTGATGTATTAACTGCGTCTTCTCAAAAAGAAGGGGGAAGTGGGGTGTTTTGGGCGGGGCACAGCCCGCCCAAAACACCCCACACCCTGCTTTATCGAAAAGATACTATTAACTGATATTGTATAAAAGATGTTCACCATAGAGAATATAGAGTTCGCAGAGGTTTAAAGATTTTTTCTCTGTGTTCTCGGTGCGTTCTGTGGTGAACCTGTCCAGGTTGCCAAAATTTAGCTTTCGCGCAAACGAATCGAGGATTATGGAAGAGCCCATTTCCCAAGAACAACCCATAGAACCAGTGACCGAGGAGCGTACCAACCCTTTTGCCGCGCTTCGTCACCGAAACTTTCAACTGTACTTTGGCGGACAACTTATCTCGAACGCTGGAACGTGGATGCAGATCATCGCACAAGGCTGGCTGGTTTATCAACTCACTCACTCCGACCTGACGCTTGGCATTGTCGGCTTCGCGGCTGCCATCCCGACCCTGGTCATTTCTCCGTGGGGCGGCGTGATCGTGGACCGCGTTCCGAAGCGCAGTCTGCTTATTATCACGCAAGCTTCTGCCATGCTGCTTGCGTTTGTCCTTGCCGTGCTGGCTTTTACAAACATAGTGCGGGAATGGCACATTATCTTGTTGGCGGCCGGGCTGGGAATTGTCAATGCCTTCGACGCTCCAGCGCGTCAGGCTTTCGTCGTCGAGATGGTTGGCAAGGATGATCTGCCAAATGCCATTGCTTTAAACTCGATGATGTTCAATAGCGCCCGCGTCATCGGCCCAGCGGTTGCTGGTATCTTATTGGCGATATTGGGTGCGGCCTGGTGCTTCACGATAAATGGGATTTCATTCCTGGCAGTGATTATAGGGTTATGGGCAATGCAGCTCAAACCCCATGTTCCGAGACGTCAGGTGGAGTCTTCGTGGATGCAGTTGAAGGGTGGGCTTAATTATGTTTCCAAACATTCTGACCTGTCCGGGTTATTGTTGCTGGCGCTGATCTTCAGCGTGTTCGGCATTTCTTATTCCACCATTCTCCCGGCTTTTGTGGAGCAGATTTTAGAGCAGGGCGCTGCCGTTTATGGCTGGATCACCGCAGCAACGGGCGTCGGGGCTGTGACCGGCGCGTTCATGATCGCCAATCACCATGGACCGAAGTGGCGTGGTTCGTGGTTGAGGTGGTCCAGCATTGCCTTTCCCTTGATCCTGACGGCATTTGCTTTCGCAACGTTTTTCCCTGTAAGTCTCGTACTTGCCTTTGGGCTGGGGGTTGGTTTCATGATGGAATTTACGCTGATCAACACCTTGTTACAAACCCGCGTTGACGATGACTTGCGTGGCCGTGTGATGGGTTTATATACGCTGACATTTTTCGGCTTTGCCCCCTTTGGCAACCTGGCTGTTGGCGCGCTCTCGGAGCGGATCGGGTTAAGTTCTGCGATGACTTTGTTTGCAATGATCGGTTTGGTTCTGTCGTTGGCGGTGTTGAGAAAGTTTCGGCAGATCTCAAGCCTGCCATAGATCTAAAGATAAAATGCAAAGACGCAGAGTCGCAGAAGTAATAAAGAGTCCACTTCGCTTTTATTTATTTTTCCAGACCGTGAAATCCTTCAAAACCGAACCGCCGATGAATTCGCGCACGATGGAATTCTCAGGAATAAGTTCCGGCTGAAGCGGCAGGAACCATTCGAGGAAGGCCAGCAGGCGTTTGGCTTCGATGAACTCAGGTGTGCCGTGCGGGACCTGGCGAAGTAAAGGCTCGGCCAGCGGTTTGAGCGCAGACAGTTCATAGACCAGCGCAGAGTTGAACATTACGTCCGCGTTTTCCTGATACGGGAAGATGTGTATCTTCTCGCCGCGGCGGACAGACTCCCAGCGCGAGATGGTTTGCGCCGCGGAGTAGCCGCGTTCACGCGCGTCGCGCACGATGCGCCGGATGAGGCGCGTGTCCGTGGTGGAGACGCGGTTGTGGCGGTCGAGGTTGAGCTGGGTCAGGGCCGAGGCATAGATCTTG
>JAKAMM010000305.1 GCA_021812905.1 Chloroflexota bacterium
TGCCGGGACGCGTGTTGATTCCATGCACCAGCACGCCGGGCGAACCAAGTGATGAAATCACTTCGGCTGTCATATCGCGCGTGCTGGCCGACGAACCAGCGGTGATGATCACCACGTCACATTCGGCGAGCGCTTGAGCGGCAGTCGCCTTCAGAGCGGCCATATCGTCGGACACGATGCCATATTGCGCTGCCTCCCCTCCCGATTTTGTAACCAACGCAGCCAATGTATACGCGTTGACATCGCGGACTTGTCCGGGACGCGGCGATTGATTCGGCGCGACAACTTCATCACCGGATGAGATCAGACCAATGCGCGGCTCTCTGGCTACGCGCAGCTGAATAATTCCCAACGCCATCAATCCACCAATTTCGGCTGGTCGCAATCGGACCCCGCGGCGGATGACCGTTTGACCGGCTTCTACATCCTCCCCGACTTTAATCACGTTTTCGCCATCCGCCACTGCACGCATGATTTCAACTTCATTTACTCTCGCGAAGGTTTTTGAACCTTCGCGAGAGTCACCAGCTATTTGTGTGTATTCCAACATCACCACCGCGTCCGCCCCCAGAGGCAACATGCCTCCGGTGTGGATCAACGCACACTCGCCTTGTTGAACTTTAAATTCAGGCGTGTCCCCCATTGGGACTTCGCCGATCAGAGTCAAATAACCCGGCAACGAGTCGGTTGCGCCAAACGTATCGCGGGCACGGACAGCATAACCATCCACCGTCGAGCGCGGGAACTCAGGCAGCGGGTGCGGCGCGAGGACATCTTCAGCGGTGACGCGGTCGAGGGCATGGGCAGAGTCGATCAACTCGGAGTCCGCTTCAAGGCCCGCAAGATGCGAGAGCAAAAGTGCACGAGCATCATCAGGCGGGAGAAGAGTCAAAAATTCAGGCATAGGAAAAGTCCGAGAAGTCTAAAAAGTCAACAAGGTCTGACTGGTCTTTAGCGAAGCCAAAAGGTGAGAGTCAAAAAGTAGGCGGTCAGTCCGAAGAGAACGATGGCGTTCGCGATCAAGAGATTCCAAACAGGTTTTGCGCCGAGCGCGATATTATGCAGCGAATAGATTTGCAGGAGAGCGAAAGGAAACGTGAGGAAGGCGGGCCAAAGCAGGCTGAGGGAAAATCCGAGCAGCGGCGCCGCCGCAAAAAGAAAATATGCAGCAACGATCAAGGCATGATGCAGAGGGACTGCACGCTCCCAACCGAGACGTGAGAGAACAGTGCCGCGCTCATATTTAATATCGTCGGCGTAGGCGGGAAAATCGAGAGCGATAAAGGCCGCAAAAGCCAACACCGAAAGTGGAATGGTTGTGACACTTATGAGGCGATGATAGCTCCCTGCCTGCAAAAGAAAACCAATGGACGGTACGAGGTAGGCAAGCTGAATGGCAAGCAGGATTTCGCCGAAGCCTTTGGTCACCAATCGAAGCGGAGGAACTGAATAGATCACTATGATGAAAAGAGAAGTCGCAAGAAAAAGAATGGACGGCCCCGTCAGATTGCGATCACGGAAAAAGAAAAAGGCGATCACACCCGCAGTCGTCAGCGCAGCGAGAGAAACATACAGCGCCGCGTCCTGGATGGCTTTGCGTTCAGCGCGGGTTTCTTCCGCGACGATCGGCTCATTGAACGGGCGAAAGACTTCCACCAGCAAACTCATGGACAATTGCGCCATGAGGACGGCAAGCATCCCAAACCAAAAAACAGATTGGTTTTGCTGGTTGCCGAGGTACCGCGCAATGCCCGCGCCGAGCACATAGGTCAGCGCGGCAAGGAGCAGGTAAAGCGGGCGGGAGAGACGGAGGAGAGTGAGGATACGATTCATAACAACAGTATAAGCAAAAAGAATAGGAATTTTATTTGAAAATAGGGGCGACCAATCACGGAAAAATATTCTTCATCAGCGACTATGACGGGTTGCCAGCAATTAGATTTTCAAAAACGTTTCCAACCTGGCGACAGCTTCTGGTAAATTCTTGCGTCCGAGGCCGAGACGGAAGTGATTGGCAGTATCGTCGTAAGCAGTTCCGGGCAAAAGCATAACGCCTGCTTCGTTGACAAGCTCATCGCAAAAAGTATCCACATTGCCTTTTAGCAAACGCGGAAAAGCCATCGAACCCGCTTGCGGACGAACCCATGAAAACAAGTCAGCGTGACGCTGCACGAGTCCGTCAATCACGTTGAGATTTTTCTTGATGATGTCGAGGTTTCGTCCAGCCAGTTTTTGACGATGACGCATGGCAACTTCCGCCAGAAATTCGCTTGGCGCACTGTTACAGATGGTTGTGTAATCTTTCAAGGCAGCCATACGTTTATAAACGTTTTGGTTGCGCGTGGCAATCCAGCCGATTCGCAGACCGGCCAGTCCATACGTTTTGGAAGTCACGCCGAGAGAAACGGCATGCTCGCCCAAATCACAGGCGGCGGGCAAACGTGTCGCCGGATCGTATTCTGATTCGCGGTAAACCTCGTCAGAAAACAGGAGCAGATTATTTTCGCGCGCGAAGCGGTTGACGATGTCGAAGTGCGCGCGCGACATCAAGTATCCGGTCGGGTTATGCGGCGTGTTGATCACAATCAGCTTTGTATCTTTGCGAAGAAGCTTTGGCAGCTCATCAAGATCGAGCGCCCAATTATTTTCTTCGCGCGCCAACCACGAACTAACCTCACAACCGATTCCGCGCGCCACTTCCGCCAGCGATTGATAACCCGGTGAGTGAACAATGACGTGATCGCCCGCCTTGAGCATAGCGTGCATAAAAAGAAAGATGGCCTCGCCTGCGCCTGTGTGAACCAATACTTGTTCTGGCTGGATGGTTTCATAAAGCCCGCAGATTTCTTTTCGCAGAGTCGGACTTCCCTGTGACTCGGTGTAGCCCAGCCAAACCTGCTGGAATTTTTCAGCGGCGTCCGGTTCGAAGGCCAACAAGTCCGCGATGGACATGGCCTCACAATCCGAACTGCAGAGCAGATATTCGGCGTTGAATTCGTATTTGGCAAAGTAGCGTTCGAGCTTGAAATCGGGAAGCTGCATAATATACCTTGATTATTTAACCGCGAAGCACGCAAAGACCGCCAAGTGTTTTAAGTACACGGATCACGCAGATTTCACGGATTGACGCGGAGAAAAATTTAAAAAAATCCGTTCTCGTCCGCGCCATCCGTCCAATCCGTGTACTTATTCAACAAAATTATTTCAAAACTTTTCTCAAATCACGGTAATGAATTTGATTATGAAGATAAACCATCTTGATCATTTCCAGCAGAGATGTCTGGCCGAGGAATGGATGGCGGCCGGTTTTCAGAAGATCGGCCTCGTTCAAAGTAGAGAC
>JAKAMM010000306.1 GCA_021812905.1 Chloroflexota bacterium
GTCCCTCGAGTGGACATTCAAACCAAAGTGGATAACCGCGCCAGAGACCATCGCCTGCGCGTCCACTTCCCCGCGCCGTTCGTTACGGATTCAGCAGATTATGATGGCCACTTTGAAATCGTCAACCGCAAGATCGGATTGCCGTCTTTCGACTCAACATGGATTGAAGAGCCGCGTCCCGAAAAACCCCAACGCGCTTTCACGGATGTGAGCGACGGCAAACGCGGATTGATGATCGCCAATCGCGGCCTGCCCGAAGTGGAAGTGTTGAATCTTGCGAAGGTTCACAACCTTCGCAAGGTTGAGGGGAGCGAAATTGCTCTCACACTTTTGCGTTGCGTTGGCTGGCTCTCGCGCGATGACTTTCCGGCCCGCAACGGACACGCTGGTCCGTTCCTCGAGACGCCCGCTGCACAGATGCCCGGCACATGGACATTTGACTATGCCATCATTCCGCACGCGTCAGATTGGAAAAACGCGTTCGAATTGGCGTACCAGTTCGAGGTCCCGATGCGAGGCGTGAGCACGAATGTGCATGAGGGTCAATTGCCAGCCTCAGGTTCATTTGTCGAAATCTCGCCGTCTACGTTTGCCATCAGCGCCATGAAAGAATCAGAAGATGGAAGCGGTTGGTTGGTGCGCGGCGTCAATTTTTCAGATGAACCGACGCAGGTCAACATCAAGCCCTGGCGCAAATTCAAGAAAGTTGAACGCGTCGATCTGGCTGAACAAAAAATCGGGTCGTTGAAATCAACACCCGATGGAATTGTGGCGCTCGAGGCTCGGGGCCACGAAATCGTCACCGTAATGTTTAGCGATTAAAGTAAGTGACCGCCCTCTCGAAGACGACGGTCTCTTTTCATTAAGCCAACTCGACCCCATACATTTGATCCGGCGTAAGAATTTTCGGAAACTTTTCCCGCAGGGCCAGGCGCATCTCGTAACACAAATGACAGGCATCGGCATACGTTGCCCGGTGCGGCAGGTTATATTCAGTGACCAGATCAGCCGGGCCGCCTGCCAGCAACGGCCCACAGATCGGGTGCGCGTCCGCGTTGTAACTTTCACAGATTTCCTTTAACGGTTTTTCAAAGACATTCCCGATGACGAGTCCCTGGCAAATGTGCAGATTTCCAAGCGGGTCAAGATGAACGCGTCCCGGCTCGCGCAAATCCTCGTGCGGACATTCGGTGAAATCATCCCAAGCTTCATGCGGCGCGTGCGCGGCCAGATTGTGAGCCGCGCGTCCACGGAACATGACCGCGCCCTGCTCTCCAATTTGACCTTGTGTCTGCGAAGCATCTTCCGCTTCGGGCTGCCCCGCCAGCTTCGAGCTGGCGGGATGGCGCTCGGGCGGCACGAAGCCACCCGGCTGGGCAACGCTGATCATGCCGGTCTGGATGTTCAGCCATTTGGCCGCCACCATCGCGTTCTGTGGATTCTCGCCCAGACGTTTTTCACAATGATACAGATCACTGCTGACGGTCAAATCCGCCACGCGCCCGGCAAAAGGCTGAAGCCATTCCGCCGCGTCGGCGACCGTAGTTGCCCAATACGCGTTCGACACGATGCCAACTTGAAAGCCCATCTCGGCGGCTATCTTCACGCCTTTGACCAATACGGCGTAATAAAGAAACGGCTCGCCGCCCTCGAAGTATATCCAATCCACGCCCGCGTCTTTGG
The DNA here is from genome assembly GCA_021812905.1 of Chloroflexota bacterium. The sequence goes on from JAKAMM010000306.1 coordinate 1,684, forward strand.
CCTGCCGAAGAATCAATTCAACCTGCTCGATGGCCAGCACGCCTTTCTGACGCGGGCTCCCCCACACGAAGCAATGGTCGCACTCGTAGGTGCATTGGTACGTCAATAAAATGTGGAGACCTGAAAGTTTCATTTGTTCTCCTTGCACACCTTTAGTCTACAAAAAACGACGGTGGAAGTCATGGGGCAAAAATCACCTTCAGGCTATAATAAAGTAACTATTCCCGGAGGAAAAATGTCAAACGTCCTGGCTTCCAAACACCCGCTCATCCTGCACAAACTTTCCCGTCTGCGCGATAGAAATACAGAACCGAAAAAATTCCGTGAGCTGGTGCGCGAGATCGCCGCGCTTCTCGCCTACGAAGCCACCGCGGATCTGGCAATCACGCCGCGCGAACTGGAGACGCCCCTGGCAAGAATGACGGGCTATGAACTACAAGAGAAGATCGGTCTCGTCCCGATCCTGCGCGCGGGACTGGGCATGGTCGAAGGCATCTGGGAACTCATGCCCGTCGCAGAAGTCTGGCATATCGGACTTTATCGCGACGAACACACGCTCAAACCGGTGGAATATTACAACAAACTACCCATCGAGCCGACTGTTTCCGTGTGCCTTATTCTGGACCCAATGCTGGCTACCGGCGGTTCAGCCATCGCCACTGCTGATGTCTTGAAGCGCTGGGGCGTGAAGAAGATCAAGTTCGTCGGGTTGATCGGCGCGCCGGAGGGTATCGCCGCCATGCAAAAAGCGCACCCCGACATCCCGATTCACCTCGCCGCGATTGACGATCATCTCAACGAACGCGCCTACATCGTGCCCGGTTTGGGCGACGCGGGCGACCGTCAGTTTGGGACGGGATAGTCAGTTATCAGTGATCAGTATCCAGTGATCAGTATCCAGCGATCAGTATCCAGCGAGGTGAGCGATGTGGAAAATAATTGTTTTCGTTCTTTCCACCTTGTTATTGGTTTTCATTTCACGCGCTTCGCTGCTCAAGCCGCGCTCGCACGGTTTCTTTCGTTTCTTCGCATGGGAAGCCATCGTCGGATTATTTTTATCCAACGTTGAAGATTGGTTCCGCGATCCGTTCGCGTGGAATCAACTCGTCGCATGGATTTTGCTTTTCGTTTCGCTCGTCCCGTTTGCATTTGGAATCCACTTCCTGCGAACAAAAGGTAAGCCCGTTGCAAAACGTGAGGGCGACGAATCACTGTTGGCTTTTGAAAAGACAACGCAACTGGTAACTAACGGCATTTATAAACATATCCGCCATCCGCTTTACAGTTCATTATTACTTCTGACATGGGGAATATTTTTCAAATCCATTTCGCTGGCTGGCGGAGCGCTCGCCGTACTTTCAACTCTCTTTTTAGTCTTCACCGCCAAAGCGGACGAAGCTGAATGTGTCGAATTTTTTGGTGCGGCTTATAAAGAATACATGAAGACAACAAAGATGTTCATTCCATATATTTTCTGAATCATGTCATTGCGAGGAAGGTGTTCTCCCTGACAAAGCAATCTCCTCATTCAAACATGAGATTGCTTCGGGAAAGAACGCCCTCGCAATGACATCGGATAAAAAACTATGAAAGCCATGCTCCTGCGCGGGACCGCGCCACTTGCACAAAATCCAACCCCGCTTTCGCTCGAAGATT
>JAKAMM010000307.1 GCA_021812905.1 Chloroflexota bacterium
GACGTTTCCAAAAGAACTGCCTGAACTAACACGGTTGGTAGTACTGAGTGTCGTGGCCGGTTTTGGCATCCATATTATTGCGATACGCGATCGCCTTGTAGCGCAACTTAATAAACTTGCAGGTGATCTGGAAACTCAGCGAGCTGCCGCCTTTCGACGCGCAGATGAGCTGACCATTTTGAATGGCATTGCCACGATCGGGGCGGAAGCGACCAGCGTCGATACCTTGATCGAAGACGCTGTCCGTCTTATGGATAGTGCGCTTCACCCGGACTATTTTGATATCGACCTGGTGGATGAAGCGGCTGGCATGCTGCGTTTGTACCGCACGACGGATACGATGGAGAGGGATCGTTTGACGATTCCCTTGGGAAAAGGTGTAACTGGTCGGGTGTTGACAACCGGTAAAATTCAGCGAATTTCAGATGTGAGTCTTGAGCCAGCGTATCTGGCGGTGAACCTGAAAGCACAGTCCGAGTTATGTGTGCCGCTTAAAATCGGGGAGCGTATTATCGGAATGATCAACATCGAAAGTAAGCGCCTAGATGCTTTCAACGAGACCGACGAACACCTGATGTCAACATTCGCAGACCAATTGGTCACCGCAATAGAGAAAGTGCGTCTGCTCCAATCAGAGCAGCGCCACGCGCAGGAAGCGGAAACCTTGCGGCAGGCCGGGGCTGTCGTGGCGTCAACACTGAGGCAGGACGAAGCCATTGAACGGATCCTGGTGCAACTGGAGCGCGTAGTGCCTTACGATAGCGCCTCAGTGCAGTTGTTGGGTGAAGGTTATGTGGAGATTGTCGGCGGGCGCGGTTGGCCAGACCCGGCGGCTGTAGTAGGGATGCGCTTCCCGATCCCGGGCGACAATCCAAACACAGTCGTCATTCAAGAACGCAGAACGCATATTTTAGGTGACGCACCTTCAGCTTACGCGGCTTTCCGCCAGGGACCTCACAGTCACATCCATTCTTTCCTGGGCGTGCCTATGATTGTCAGCGATCAGGTCATCGGTATGCTGGCAGTGGATAACACACAATCCAACTTCTTTACACAAGACCATGCCCGGCTGGTTGCGGTGTTTGCAGATCAGGTAGCACTTGCCATTCAAAATGCGCGCCTGTATGCCCAGGCTGAAAGGCGTGGCGACCAACTACGCGCCCTGCGCGAAGTGGGACACACCCTGTCGTCTGAATTGGATTTGAAAGCCGTCCTGCAAGCCCTGGTCGAGGCCGCCCAACAGTTGGCTGAGGCTCATTATGCCGCGCTGGCCGTGATCGATGAGAAAGGAGGGCAGGCTTATTTTTACACTGCAGGGATGACTGAATCAGAGCGGCAATTGATTGGCGCGCTGCCGCGCGGCCTCGGCTTACTCGGAGCCATTCTGCAAGAGAGAGTCCCCATTCGTCTGGCCGAAATTGGGAGCGATCCGCGCTCGGTCGGCTTTCCGGCCAAGCATCCACCCATGAAGAGCTTTCTGGGCGTGCCCATCATGGCGCGAGGGGCCTTGCTAGGCAGTCTATATCTCACAGAGAAGATAAAAGATCCGGTCTTCACACAGGAAGATGAGGATCTGATTGTCGGTCTGGCCGCCGACGCGGCCATTGCCATCGAGCGCGCCAAGTTGTTTGGCGAAGTCCAACAACTGGCCCGTACCGACGGCCTGACTGGGTTGCACAACCGTCGTCACTTTATGGAATTGGCCAAACGTGAGTTCGGACGCGCCCGGCGCTATCGGCGTCCACTGACAGCGATCATGCTGGATATCGATCATTTTAAACAAGTGAACGACACCTACGGTCATGCCGTTGGCGATAAGGCTCTGAAGATTGTATCTAGACGTTGCCGGAAAACTGTGCGGGACATTGATATCCTTGGGCGTTACGGCGGCGACGAATTCGCCGCGCTCCTGCTCGAGACCGATCTGGGTGGCGCGCGCATCGTGGCCGAACGCCTTTGCCAATGTTTAGCCGAAACGCCGATCAACACAGACAGCGGCACAATGACCATCACGATCAGTGTGGGGGTGGCAATCCTGGACAAAACGTGCACAGGTTTGGATATGCTGCTCGTGCGCGCAGACCAGGCATTATATGCCGCCAAACAAGCCGGGGGGAATCGAATCTCCATTTGGCAGGAATAAGACTCTCACATTAATTTCTTCTCCATGCTCTGAAGAGCAAATATTGAACCGCCTTGTTTACAACTATCCCGGCGCCGACCCAGCTAGAGAGACCCATGCAAAAAGAGATTCAGGAATTAATTCAAGAAACTGCAATTGCAAAAGTGGGATTGGCCGCGCATGACTTTTCAACCAGCGAAGAAATCCTTGTTAACCCGGATCTATCTTTTCATCCGGCCAGCACGATGAAGATATGCGTGATGATGGAGGTCTTTCATCAGGCGCGGCGGGGTTTGTTTTCGCTGGATGATCGGATAATGGTCAGGAATGAATTTGCCAGCATTGCGGATGGAAGTGCGTACGGTTTGTCGATCGCAGACGACTCGGAGAAGGATCTATACAACCGCATCAGCCAGCCGCTTCCAATCCGGGACCTGGTGCGGCTCATGATCATCCTCAGTTCCAACCTGGCGACGAACCTTCTCGTCGAACGCGTCACCCCGCAGCGGATAACCGCCTTCATGCGCGATCTCGGCGCAGACAGTTTGATCGTCCGCCGCGGCGTGGAAGATGACAAGGCTTTCCAGCTTGGATTGAATAATGATTCCACCGCGCGCGGCTTTATGAATATTTTGGTAAAGCTTGCAAAGCGTGAAGTTGTCTCGCCGCAAGATTCAGATGAGATGATCGAGATTCTAAGCCAACAACAATTCAACGAGATGATTCCAGCACAATTGCCGGCCGGTGTCCGCGTAGCGCACAAGACGGGCTGGAACGATGACCTGTATCACGATGCAGGGATCGTATATCCGTTGAATGAAGTGCCGTTTATTTTGGTTATTCTGACACGAGGATGCAAAACTGAAAGTGAAGCACATACGCTGATCGCGTCATTGGCAAAGGCAATCTATGATAACTGGGAATAATTCCCGCCCGGAACCTTACTCCTTAAGCCGCTGTTTGTACTGACATTGGCATTCTTTACCTGCCATATATCGATTTTGTTCTGACCGGAACTTTATTCCGTTGCCACCTGATTTTTACCGCCCTGCTTGGCAGAGTACAACGCATCGTCGGCGCGTTTGAGCCAATCCTCGGGCGATTCCTGCAGACGATACTCCGCCACGCCAAAACTGGCTGTGATCCTGCCGACGTGCTCGAGCGGGTGGGCGGCAATAGCTTGCCGCAGGCGCTCAGCCAAT
>JAKAMM010000013.1 GCA_021812905.1 Chloroflexota bacterium
CTTGGTCTCGATACGGCGGCGGTTGAGTAGCGTTCTTTGCGTACCGAAATCCGCCGCCTGCTCAACCATCGGCTGAGAGAAGGGAAATATGTAAAACCGACCAGTCGGTATGTTTTTACCCGCGAACGATTGCGCTGTCAATAGGCTGAAGTTAACGATCTGATTAAAAAACTTCGACGGCAGTCAAACTGCCGCCGAATACTTTCTGCGTCTCATCTTTCTAGCAGCAATCGCCGCCACCGCAACAACCACCGTCGCAGCCGCAATCACAGCCGGAGATTACCGGTAAATCGGTCATGGCATTTCACCTCCTTTCCAAACAATAAAATCCATCATGATGGTTTATATGCCGTGATCTTTGCGCTGTAAACTGCTTTATAAATATCATCGCGCGCAATGGTCTTGAGCTCAATTGTATCTTTCATATCGGCCAATGCCGAGTCAACATCTTCCTTGTCAAAGAAAACAGGCGTGATGGAAATATCCGTGAAGCCGGCCGCTTTCATCATGCCAACATATTCATTGGCCTCGACCGCACCAGCCACGCATCCGGCCCACGCGCTGAGACTTTTCTTGATCGCTTCGGGCAATGGCCCGTCGGTGATGATATCGGATACCGCCAGCTTGCCGCCAGATTTGAGCACGCGGAATGCTTCGCTAAAAACTCTGGCTTTATCAGGCGAAAGGTTGATCACGCAATTTGAAATGATGACGTCTACGCTGTTGGCATCCACCGGCAATTCTTCGAGATAACCCTGACGGAATTCCACGTTATCGAGATTCAAACGCTTCGCGCTGGACCGGGCGCGGTCGATCATTTCGGGAGTCATATCCACGCCGATCACGTGCCCCGCCGCGCCGACTTTTTTGGCGGCGAAGAAGCAGTCGAGTCCCGCGCCGGAGCCGAGATCGAGCACAGTCTGTCCGGGTTGCAATGATGCGAGGGTGATAGGGTCGCCGCAGCCATAGCTGACAACTGATTCGCCTTCGGGCAGGCTGGCGAGCAAATCCACCGGGTAGAGATTGCTCTCGGATGTGGAACTACTATCGGGTCCGCAACAAGAAGCGGATTTCTTGATCCGTTCCGCATAATGCTCGCGAACAGTTTCATGAATAGTGTCTGGATTTTGAGTCATTTTGGTCTCCTTATATAGATGATTGTCTATGTGTTTTGGCGAAAAGAAAGGATGCAGGGATCCGCTGCATCCCGATCTTTAGCTGGCGATGGTTTTGACGAGCTTCTCGGTTGTCTTCGTTTCCGGCGCGAACTTGATCATCAATTGGCCGCAGCAAAACGAGACGCGCTCCTGGTTGAGCGAATAAAAAGTCTGTTTGCCCTCTTCGCGGATGGTGACGAGATCAGCCTCGCGCAAAATGGCAAGGTGATGCGAGACGGTGGGTTGTGAGACATCCAGCTTCTCGACGATCTCGTTGACCGAAAGCGACTCGCAGCAACAGATGTTCATGATCTTTTGGCGGGTCTCGTCGGCGATGGCTTTGGCAAATAAAACAGGATCAAATTTCATATTGATAACCTTCGATTTGTATTATATAGACATTTATCTATTTGTCAAGAGCGACTTGCATGGATGTCGTTGCGAAGCAGTCTCCTGTTTTCAACACGAGATTGCCACGTCGCTCCGCTCCTCGCAATGACATCTGCCAACTTTATTTGAATCCCAAGTTCTTTGCGATGATATTATCTACAAATCGTTTCGGTAATATCTGTTGAATAACTCGATTAATGGAACTGCCCGGCACCACAGAATATCGCACGCGCGGCCGCGGTGTTGTCAGTGCGTGCCAAACGACCTCACCAACTTTTTCCGGCGGATAACCGTTGCGTCCATCCTTGATCATGAATTTTTGCACGCGCTGAGCCGCATCGACGTATTCGGTATCCGCATAGGATGAAAGATCAACCTGTTCGGCCTTGTCCCAGATTGGGGTCGCGACCGAACCGGGGCCCACGATGATGACGTCAATTCCGTAAAGCATCAACTCGCGCCGCAGGCTTTCCGAGAAACCCTCCAATCCATGTTTGGACGCGGCGTACGCGCCGAGAAACGGTCCGCCATTCTGGCCTCCGACCGAACTGATGTTGATAATGCGTCCGGGCCGGCCATGCAGCGAGCGATCACTGCCAAGCAGAGAGACGAAGGCTTTCGTGACGATCAACACACTGACCAAATTCACCTCGAGCTGGTGTCGAAAATCGTCGGTGGGTTGGTGGATGAGCGGCGCGGGAACGGCGATGCCGGCGTTGTTGACCAGCCCAAACAGCGTCTCGCCGTTGAGCTGCTCACGGACTCGCCGCGCCGCGGCTTGCACGCCTGTTTCATCTGTGACATCAAAGATCAGCGGAATAAAATTTTCGCCAAACTCTTCGGACAGTCGTTCCGCATCCTGTCCTTTTCGCACACTTCCGAAAACGCGGAATCCTTTTTGAATCAAAATTTTCGCGGTTCCCCAACCAATTCCGGTTGAAACGCCGGTGACGACTACACTTTGCATACTGTCTCTCTTGTAAAATTTATGTCTGCTTACCTGGAAATCATGATCATTTGGATGCTGCCACTAACTGTTCGCTGACGTCCCATAAATGCTTTGCTTCGGCCTCATCATAGGACTCATCGGAAGAACGCGTCTCTTTCAGATCGTAGTTGAAATACTTCCCGCTGATGCCCTGCACGTTCGGTGAGGATGCTAGATAGATCGAACACTTGGCCCCATCTTCCACCGAGATGCGCCCGGACATAAATTTCATGCCGAAGCGCACGAACCAGCCGTTGTTGCCCGCGAAGTTGCTGGCCACAAATCCCGGGTGCAGACAATTGGCCGTGACGTTCGTGCCTTGCAGCCGCCGCGCCAGTTCATAAGTGAACAACACATTCATCAATTTGGACATGCCGTAAACCCGCATTCCGTTATACCCGTGCTGACTTTGCAGATCGTCAAAATTCACGTGACCTCGATAATGTGCGCGTGACGCCACATTGACAATCCGTCCCGATGGCCCCGACTTGAGCATATCCAGCAGCAGACTTGTCAGCAGAAAATAATTGAGATGATTTAACGCCAGCGACATCTCGTAGCCGTCCACGCTCACTTTGCGGGTCAAAAAGATCGCGCCCGCGTTGTTGAGCAGCACATCCAGTTTTTTATATTTGTCCTTGAACTCCTGCGCCAGTTTGCGGACAGCCTTCAACGATGATAGATCAGCCAGCAGATACGTAACCGCTTGATTTCCCGTTTGTGATTTGACAAGCGCCGCCGCCTGTGCAGTGCGTCCTTCATCGCGCCCGACCATCACCACTTCCGCGCCTAACTTTGCCAGCCCAATGGCGCTTTGTAGGCCAATGCCCGCGCTCGCGCCTGTAATTAGGATTGTTTTGTTATTCATAACGATTCCTTTTGAAATAATTTTACCCTGCAGCCCTTAGTTCTTTTTCGTACGTGACAAATTCACCCGCCACAACCATACCTGCCCGCTGATAGAGCCGCGTAGCTCCCGTGGGGTTGGATGCATCCACGCCAAGGCCGATGGTAGTCGTACCGCGTTTGTAAAATTCACCGAAGGAGTGACGCAACAAAGCGATACCAAGTCCCTTCTTGCGCCACGCGCGGCGGACTCCCAAAGTTCCAATCCAGCCAATTCCTTGACGATAGCGGTTCTGCGAAAAGCCCGCTATTTCGTTTCCAACCCAGGCGATCATCCACAAAGTGGAGTCAAAATTTGGGTTACCAAATTTTCCATGTGACCATTCTTCATAGGTTCGATCATGACTGCCCCAGTGATCGCGAAAGGCTTCGTTATCCGCCTGCCAAACGGCAATGGCATGTTCATCTTTGATAAACGGTCGCAATTCAATGCCAGCAGGAAAGGTCACGGGGGCAGGAGCTTCCTGCAATTTGATCTCCATGTGCCAAAAATAGCGGACAGGAGAGTAACCATTGGATCGAAGCAAGGCGTGTCCTGCTTCATCTTTGTTGTTTATTGAACTCTGGATAAATACCCGCGCGCCAGATGCAGCAAGTTTCATTTCAACCTGTGCGCGTTCGACTATTTTTTCAAGCAGGGAAGAACCAATACCCAGCCCTCTGAACTCCGGGTGAACACAACCGTCCGCGATAAGCTTACAGTGATTATTCTCGTTATAAAATTCTTCACTGCCAATCACGCGTCCATCCTGGGTTTCCACAACAAAAACGTCGCGCTCCACACTAAAGCCTTCACTCTTCCAGTCGTTTGCAAGTTCTTCGGCTGTAAGCACAAAACTTGCGTCGCCATCCATTTCCGCGACATGATGAGTGAGTTTTGCCACAGCATTGATGTCTGTCCAGCGTGCTGGTCGCAGAGTCAGGCTGGGATCAAGATAAACTTTTTCAGCCATAATAATCTCCACAATATTTATAGGTGGCCTCAAGCCACCGTGAATATCTTTAATAAATTCCTTAAGAAGGAGGATCGAAATTGCGCTACTTGCTTGTCAGCACTCCCAGCCGATCCACATAATCCTCCAACACATCGAACGCATCTTTGCAGGCCAATGCCCGCGCTCGCGCCTGTGATTAAAACTGTTTTACCATTCATGTTGACTCCTCGTTTTTATAGGTTGTTGACAAATCGACGCAGTCATGCGATTTTTCTTACCCCGCTTCTATGCTGCTCTCGCTAATTCACTGATCTTCTCCAGAACCGCAGACAAACTCTTCGTAACCTCTTCATTCCGAAAGCGGACAATCTGTAACCCCATCTCTTGCAAAACCTTTTCTCGCCTTACATCTTCTTCTTTTTGTAAATCATGGATGTCTCCATCCACTTCAATGATCAATCCTGCCTCGTGACAGTAAAAATCAACGATGAACCCCGCGATGATCTGTTGTCTCCTAAAATGGACACCCAACTTATTCCCGCGTAGTTCCTGCCAAAGAATCTTTTCGGCGGGAGTCATTTCATGCCGCAGTTCGCGAGCGCGTTGGAGTTTTTCTTTTGTGACGCGTTGACCTGGGATGATGCCTGGCCTGAGCGAAGTCGAAGGGTTTTTGACTGGCATGGGATGATTCTAATTCAAAACCCCACCCCAGCCTTCCTTCGCTGCGCTACGGAATGCTTCGCGATCCCCGAAAGGGGAGGGAGAACGCACGCCCCTCTCCATTTGGAGAGGGGCCGGGGGTGAGGTCCTTTCGCAATCTCTTGCCTAACCATATCTTGATCCAAACTTCAATCAATCCTTTATATGCATCATTCTACTTCTGTAGAAAATCAAACGTTATCTTGACAGGCTCATCTTTTGTTATTTGATCTAAAACTTCATCAAGTCTGGCTTTTATTTTCTTTGCTGACCAATCAATTTCAGTAATTCCAGCATTGACGTCAAAATCATTATTTCTTTTTACAAAATTATCAATCGTCAATTTGTCAACATCTAGGGAAGCATTAGGGCTGTAATAGAGTTTACTTATTTCTTTTTGTTTGAGCTCTGGGAAATTAGGAAAAGGAATAACATGCCAATATTTCATTGACAAGCTTCCACCATTACCACCTACTGCGTATAAATCAATTAGCCGAATTGCTCGAAGATAATCAAGAAAACACTTCACAAATATTGACAAGACAAGATTGCCCTCTCGATGGTGAAGAGTTATTCCGTGAATATTTGTTATGGTCTTACTCTTTTCATCCAACACCACAATAGAGCGTCCCTTTTCAAAACCCTCTGCCCCAAAAATCAGATCGCCTTTCTTCAATGTCTTCAATTTTTTTCTATTTCCTAAATACTCAACTTCATCTATCGTACCGTATTTCGATAGATGTTTTGGCATCATAAGAGTATAAAAGTTGGGAAACATCGCTTGGCTATAAATACTTTTGCCAATCGCTGTGATTTGTAGATTCTGGCCACGCGAAATTTCAAAGTTCAGGGATTCGATAGCTGAATAGCCATTTTTATAATTTTTTATTTTGAACTCCTCTGTCTTGAAATGAGGAGTAAATAAATTTGTGTCGATTCGCCCCGCACCACGTAGTTCGGCAATCGAAGGAAATTCATAAACATATTTTTGGGGTCTTTGATTATTCTCCAACTCCTTCTTAATCGACTCGATAATATAGTTATGTTTTCGCGCTATCTCTTTCTCTTTGTTGACAAGAGCCTTGACTAGTTCCTCCACATATTGAATAACCATATCTTGGTTCTTAGTTGGCAGGGGAATTTTGCAGCCCAAGAAAATTGTTTTTGCGTGGCGTATAGTGGCACTCTTCGGAACCATAAAATCCAGTTGTTCTCGAAAGCAATCATGCTTAATGAATGCGAGAAGATAATATTTCCATTTCTTTACAGGCAATTTATATAAAGCACCTGACAGCATCCAGTCAGGATAATCTTTGTCGAGAATTATTATTTCCCCAATGTTGCTGTCTTTTGAAAGGATTAAATCTCCTTCTTTTAGATTTTGATTTACAAATGCTTTTGGATTAATTGGAATGATACTTTCATCATTATTGATCTCTGGTAAGAAGGAATAGTACTGGAGCCCTTTAGTTCTAAAAAAGTATTTCGGCGACCAATCAATATAATTTATTGAACCTATTTCTATGCCCAAATCTGAACGTTTCAACTCTCTGCTCAAGAAATCGCGCACATAAAGATAATTGGTGTTTGGAAGAATGACATGGTTATATTGGGCGGGCGAAAACGAGCAGCCATTTTTCGCTACTTCTGTGGATGAAATTTCTTTAGGAACGCCTGTGTATCTCATATCACTTAACCTTGATAAACAAATCTTGTAAAGTCTTTTCCTGAGACTTGCACCAATTTCTAAATTCATTTACTGTATTTGTAAATTCTTCATTTAGAATAGGGTTACCTTCATTGTCAATCTCAATGTCAAAAGTAGAGTAGTTAATTTTGTAGAGTGGCTCAAATTTTTTAACGCGCTTTGACGTTCGGATTTCATAGCCAATTCTTTTTATATCTTTAAAAAAGATTTTGTAGTCAGAGTCTTGCAGTTTTTTCAATTCTTTTTCACTGGGTTTATATGCAACCAAAAGTGTAGTATTAACTCCTGTTTCAGCAAAGACATTTTCGGGGAGGTCGAAAATGGCAACAATTCGCATTCTTTCCATTAACCATTCGCGAGCCTCCTGCCAACGTTCAATGGACGCAATAGAATTGGAAAGAACTATGCCTAATCTGCCATTTTCCCCAAGGATTCTATAAGCATTTTCCAGAAACACTAAGCCCTTATCTATCCAATCACCAGCGCGTGCGATATTCCATAACTCGTAGCATTCGGCTATGTCTGTTTCGCTTGTTTTTGGATCTGGTCTCCACGCTCTATCTTCGCCGAATGGTGGATTAGTAAGCACTACATCAAATTTCTTGAGTTTTCGACTATCTTTTCTATTGTCCCAATCACCATTTTTGTTGACCTCTGGAGCGAGTTCGAGTAATTCGCCTTTGTTGTCGAACTTATGTAATATAGAGCCTTGCCCTGGCTGAGATTTTAACTTGGCATTACCATCGCCGTTCAACAGCATGTTCAAAGTTGCCAACATTATCATTTGCGGATCAATGTCAATCCCATAAATATTATTGTCATCTAATTTGCTCTGAGAGTTTATAAAAGAAACTGAGAGAAAATCGGCAATTCCAACAGTTGGGTCAATTACCGATTCCCCATTTCTTGGATTTACAATGTTTACCAAAAAATCAATAAGTGGAAGAGGTGTAACAAATTGAGCGTTTTGTTGTTTCGAGAATTCTGTGGCAAACCGATGAAATACAACTTGGTAAAGATCGGTTTTGTGAGATAACACAAACGAATAGTCCTGAAATTGAGCAACAACTTGAATCAAAACATTTACATGGTTTTCGTCTTTCACATTGAAAGGATCAATTTCTAAAATTCGATAATAAACACCCTCCGCTTCTTCAGTAGTGTAGGATTGTTTCTGTAAATTGCAATGAAAGGTAGGTCAAGTGTTATCCTTGCGGTTGCGAGACCAAAAAGGAGAAGTACATGACCTACCGCGAAGATTTTACACTACCTGCAGAGCTTGTGGAGCAAGTGCAACAACAAGGACTGGAGGTTCTACCGGAACTAATCCGAGTCATCATCAACACGGCCATGCAAGCCGAACGAGCTGAGCATTTGAAGGCAGAACATTACCAACATAGCCCAGAACGATCCGGATACGCCAACGGGTACAAACCGAAGACCGTGCGAACTCGTGTTGGGGATATCACCTTTGCGATCCCACAAGTACGAGAAGGCGGGTTCTATCCCGAAGCGTTGGAGAAGGGACTGCGCAGCGAACGCGCTCTGACGCTGGCGCTGGCTGAGATGTATGTGCAAGGCGTTTCCACCCGGAAAGTCAAAGCCATCACTGAGCAGTTGTGCGGTGTGAATGTCTCGTCTTCCACGGTGAGCCAGGCAGCGGCGCAGATGGATGCGGAGCTTGCGAAGTGGCGCGAGCGGCCCTTGGGCGAATATCCATATCTCTTCTTGGATGCGTACTACGAACAGGTCCGCGAAGACGGACAGGTGCGTCACCTGGCAGTTTTGGTGGCGGTGGGCGTCAGGCCACAAGGGAAACGTGAGATCCTGGGCGTTTCTGTGTCGTTGAGTGAGCATGAAATTCATTGGCGCACTTTTCTCGAAAGCCTGAAGAAACGCGGACTGGGTGGAGTACAACTCATCACCAGTGACGATCACGCTGGATTGCGAGCTGCTCGCTTGGCGGTATTTGGCGGCATTCCCTGGCAGCGATGTCAGTTTCATATCCAACAAAACGCTCAAGCTTTTGTTCCGCACAAGGACATGCTCATGGAAGTGGCCGATGACATACGCACGATCTTCCAAGCACCGGATCGTGCCACGGCCGATGAATATCTTGCCAAAGCGGTGAAGAAGTACGAAAAGACCGCTTCGCATTTATCGGAATGGATGGCGACTAACATCCCGGAAGGCCTCAGTGTTTTTTCTTTTCCGGGTGCTTTTCGAAAATTGTTGCGCACTACCAACGGCGTGGAAAGACTCCATCGCGAAATTCGTCGCCGCGCTCGGGTCGTCTCGATCTTTCCAAACCAAGCTTCTTGTTTACGTCTGGTCTCTGCAGTGCTCAGTGAGATCAGCGAGGAGTGGTTGACCGGCAGAACCTATCTAACTTTTGAAGGTTCAACTTAATCACAATATAAAATCGCGAGGTAACACTTGATCGAATTTACAGAAAAAACCTTGCACTATCGCTTCTTCTTGCAGTTTCCTAATTCTTTGAATGAAAGATTGAACGACTGTGTCATTAAGATTTTTTGCTGTCTTTTCCTCTTTGGTAATATAGAAATCTAAATATCGTGAAGGATTGGTTTGATTTCGCTTCTCATCAAAAATCTTAATTGCAAGAATTTGGACTAGTATTTCATACCCTCTTTGATTTACCAGTCCTTTTTCATCCATTGTGCGAAGAATTGCAGACATAGCGTCATTTATTTGTTTTGAGTGAACACCTGTAACTCTGTCCAGATCGCTGATGGTTCTTTTTGAACGATCAATTTCTTTTGGGCTTATCCATTCCATTAATTCATCGAATGATGGAATGTTTCGGTAGGGGTCGGGTAAATGTAGGGACAAGTCTTTTGTCCCGCTTAATTCCCCTTTTAGATTATATTCTTCACTAAGTGAGTGTGCAAAAATAACTTTCCATTCTTTGGGATGGGTCAGTGGAAAGGCTGGAGAGAGAATGTCATAAGTATGTGAGAAAGGTAGTGAAAGCTGGGCGCTGAAAATGGGATGGGTGCGTATAATGAGGGTGATTTCAGAGATCAGGAAAGATGGTTATATGGAGAAGTCGCCGATTCATCATTGTTGCTGTCTGGCCTGTCGCTCGCGCAAAGATTCGCCGACGAAGAGTCTGCATGCCCACATCAATTTTATGGTCAGCACACTGGATGAGCGTCAACGTCGGCTGTTCGTTGGACTTGAATCGCAGCAGCTGGGGTATGGCGGAGATCGGATCTTGGCTCAGATCACGGGTCTGAGCGTGAAGACGATTGCGGCCGGGCGTCGGGAACTGCGGGCTGGTCAAGGGACGAAGCATATTCGTGCGGCGGGAGGCGGACGACCGCGGGTCGAAAAAAAGACCCGGAGGTCTTGAAGGTCCTGGCCGATTTGATGAAACATCAGACGGCAGGGGATCCCCAGAGCCAGCGCAAATGGAAACGCAAGAGCTTGCGTCAATTGAGCCGCGACTTGGACAAGCAACATCACCCGATCAGTCCTCATACCGTGGGCCGCTTGCTGCGCACGGAGAAGTATTCACTGCATGTCAACTACAAAATGTTGGACAGCCGCGCCAGTCCACAACGGAACGAACAATTTGAATATATTGAAGGGCAAATTCAAACGTATGTAGAGCATGGTTGGCCAATTATTAGCGTGGATAGCAAGAAACGCGAACTGATCGGTGCCTTTCGGAATCCAGGACGGGTCTGGTGCCTGCGACCAACGCCCGTCCAGATTTATGACTTTCGGTCCTTGGCCACAGGTATTGCCATTCCCTATGGGATTTATGATCTGACCCGCAATAAGGGCTATGTGTATGTCGGCACAACGGCCGATACCTCGCAATTTGCCGTGGATGGCATCCATTGGTGGTGGAACACATATGGACGCCTCGATTTTCCACATACGCCCGCTCTCCTGGTTCTGGCCGATGGCGGCGGCAGCAATGGCTACCGCAACCATCTCTGGAAATTTTCCCTCCAGAAACGTCTGGTGAATCCCAGCGGTCTTGTCGTTACCGTCGCCCATTTTCCGACCGGCGCTTCCAAATGGAATCCTGCCGACCATCGCCTCTTCAGTGCGATCAGCTGCAATTGGGCAGGTGAACCTTTAAGCAGTTATCACAAGATGCTCGGATTACTTCGTGGTACCACGACGGAACAAGGTTTGCTGGTCCACGCCACCCTCACTCACAAAACCTACACCACCCAGATCAAGATTTCAGATGAACAAATGGCGGAAGTCAATCTCCAAGAACATGCCGTCCTGCCCCAATGGAATTACACCATTAAACCTTCGTGAAAGACTCGAATGTTATTTTTGCACAGTCCCTTAGCGCGTCCACCGCGGGGCCACATTATATTTCGGTACAAGGAAGGCTCGCGCGGCCCGATCCCGACTTTGCCGATCTGCCAAACAATCCACATAAGGTATATAGTGATTGGATAAATTCAAATGAGGTCTGCTTCTATATTGGGCCAAACGCGCCAAGTGATTTCTGCAGCACGCGCACCATCGCCCAGCCCCTGGTGGTGATGACAGGTACTCCCACACCATTTCCGACTTCCACGCCAACGCCGATTCCCGTCATTGATTCCGTACAAGCCTATCCCAACCCGATTTATTACGGCCAGACCTGCCCATCCATATCAACAGTTACGTTCCGCGCAGCCCTAACTCTTCCAAATGGAATTACTCCCGACTTAGTTGATGCTCAGGCACACGTCAGGGTGATCGTAGGACCCAGCGAGACAAACTCCGGCAGCCTGACCGTGCCACTACAATCCAATGGCACATGGGATTCTTCCTCCGGTGGTCAGGTGTTCCTTGGCACAGTTGCCCTGACACATACCTATAACGACGCTCTCAATCATTTCGACCCGGCCTCTTTGGGAGGAAATTCGGGCGCACTCCTCTGGTATGTGGATGCTTCCAGTCATGATCCATCCTATCAAACCCAGACACTGCTGGACACAAGCCCGAATCAGGTACTCAGCCTCGCTCCCTGCCCTGCCAGCGGGCACAATCCACCACACAATTCAAACAATGGAAATGGGACGACGGTCACTGGTTGTGCCCAGTATACAAACCAGACCAGCTGTAATCTGGGAGGCTGCTCCTGGAATCCACAGAACTCATCCTGTGCTGTAAATCCATAACCAAATTATGAGATCAATGATGGATCCGATCCTGGATCGGATCCATCATCTTTTAAGTTACGGGCACTGTCCAATCGCAATGTTGTTCAAATACAACTGCGTCCGGCCAACAACTTGATGCCGCGCATTTGTCGCAACCAATTGATACTGAACCCATGCAGTTTTGAAATCCTTGTAATATTTAATTACTGCTGCGGATAATTCATAAGTAAAAGTATCATTTTCATTCGCGTCCATGACCGCGCCGTTATTCCAATCTGTGGTGGCGCCAGTGACTTGATCCCTAAGACGCGTAAACAACGTCACTTGTGTCACGCTATAACCGCCTGCAATGTGAGCTGAGATTTTGATGGAATTTGCCTGACAGGATGCTCCCCAGATGAGTTGGTTTCCTGAAATTAAAATGTTGTCGAACACAGGGCTTTCCGATGTGGGCTGAAGCAGGAACGAAGCAGTAGCCTGATCGGTTACAAGGAGGCTAATTGTCCCGGTGGGTTGAGGCGTGCCAGTTGAAGTCGGCGTGGGGCCGGAATATACGAACGTTGGCGTGCTGGTAAATGTCGGCGTGGGCTGTGTAGGCGTCGCAGACGGCGTCCACGTGGAAGTCACATATCCCGTATTGGTTGGCAAAATCACCGGCGCTGATACAGTCGGCGTTGTTGGAATCAAAATCGTATATGAACATGCCGAAAGCAAAAGGCTGAAAACGGGGATGAGATAGATTTTTTTCATGATCGCCTCTCCAGTGCCCAAAAGTGAATTTTATTGTATTATCAAGCTCTGCATTCATGCTCAAGTGCAAATGGTTTGTAAGTTCAACAGAATAAATCACGTGCTACCATTCACGATATGACAGAAGCCGAAGAAATCAGACAACTGGCGGACAGTCTGTTCGATGGCGTTGTTCAAATTGATAGTGTGGGCCGAATCACTTTATGGAACCATGGGGCAGAACGGATCACGGGTTTGTCAGCCAGTCGGTTGATTGGAAAATTCTACCAAAAACAGATCGTCCATTACAACGAAAGCGGAAATCATCTGCCCGATGAGTGCAAGCCAATTTTGCAAACGCTCAATGACGGAACCCAGCGGGAAGTCCTCCTGCATCTGAAACACGCCGACGGCTTCCGTGTATCGGTCGTCGCGCGGACGCTGCCCATTCTGGAGAAAAGCGGAAGGATCACGAGCGCGATCCAAATCTTCAATGATAATAAAGCAACCATCGCTGCATTCCAATCCGCGCGGAGGACAGATGAAACGGTTCTGCTGGACCCGCTGACGGGCATCGGAAACCGTCCGCATATCGAAACAAAAATCCGATCCGCGCTTGACGACCTCCGCCAAAAAAATATCCGCTTTGGGATTCTTTTCGTGGATATAGATCATTTCAAAGACTTCAACGATGCCCACGGTCATCTGGTCGGCGACAAAATATTGCGTATTGTGGCAAATACGCTCCGACAGAATCTGCGCGTGACCGATTCATGCGGACGCTGGGGCGGCGAGGAATTTCTGGCACTGGTTCTCGGCCTCGACATGGATGGCCTGTGGACGGTGGCAGAGAAACTTCGGACCACCATATTGCAGACCCGGGTCAAAGACGATCAGCTCAGTTTGAACGTAACCATTTCCATCGGGGCCACCCTGGCCCGCCCGGAGGATACACTCCAATCCCTGATCGAACGCGCAGATAAATTGATGTACAAAAGCAAGCAAGGTGGTCGAAATCTCGTCACAATCGGGGAATAGCAACTGATCTTCGTACAATCAGAGAAAATATCTGAATTCTCCGAGACTCTGTGGGGAAAAAGGAAATGAGCCCACGTTTTTAGTCACTCCCTACACTTTTTCCACTACCTTTTCTGGTATAATCAGCGCTCGTGACTGGTCCTGCCCGCGGTCCCGGCTGCGAACATGGAGACCTGCAAATCTAAAGAAAGGAAGCATACGTCATGCCACTTGCAAAGGAAGCAAAGACCAAACTCATCACAGACTATCATCGCCACGATTCAGACACCGGCTCGCCTGAAGTACAGGTTGCCATTATGACAGGCCGCATTCAGCAATTGACAGAGCATCTGCGGGCCAACAAACACGATGAGTCCTGCCGACGTGGTCTGCTCAAGCTGGTCGGTCAGCGCCGCCGGATGCTGGCTTATCTGCGAAAATCAGATTACCCGCGTTACCTGGCGATCACCGAAAGTTTGAATTTGCGTCACAAATAAACAGCACGTTCCACAGGGACACAGCGACGCTGTGTCCCTACCGTATATCCGCTGTCAGGAATTGAATAGTGTTGACAACAGACGTTGTCGCCGCTCTTCAGTCCCTGACCAGGCGGACAATTCATGAGGGAGGATGAGTTCATCCCTCAACAGGAGACCAAATGAAACCCGAATCAAAACGCTACTCAACGACCGTTGGGACGCGCACCGTTACCTTTGAAACCGGCAAACTGGCTGCCCAAGCTGGCGGTGCAGTCACGGTTGGCATCAACGATGCGATCATCTTCGCGGCCGCCACAATGGGCGGTGTGCGCGAAGGCATTGACTTTTTCCCGCTCTCGGTCGAATACGAAGAACGGCTCTACGCCGGCGGGAAAATTCCCGGCTCGTTCTTCCGCCGCGAAGGGCGGCCGTCAACAGAAGCGATTCTCACCGCGCGCCTCACCGACCGACCTCTGCGCCCGTTATTCCAGCACGGAATGCGGAACGAAGTGCAAGTCATGATGTTCTCGCTTTCCGCCGACAGCGAAAATCCGCTCGACATTCTTGCCATCAACGCCGCATCCGCCGCCATCATGATCTCAGATATTCCCTGGGGCGGACCCGTTGGCGCGGTGCGCGTGGGGCGCGTGAACGGCGAATTTGTCATCAACCCAACCTTCGCAGAGATGGACGCGTCTGACCTTGACTTGCGGA
>JAKAMM010000308.1 GCA_021812905.1 Chloroflexota bacterium
CGGGAGAGCCAGAAAGAAAAAATGCCATAATAGTTGGCATTTTCCTCAAATTGCCCACCAATTTGCAAGTCGAGACGATATGAAAACTCTTTCAGCCACTGCTCAGGCTTTTCCGAATATCGCCTTGGCGATGTAATCTCAAGGGAACACAATATTTGGTGTCGGCAAGACTGGTCATACCCATATATGGGGGGTCTCAGGCATCAATTTATGCAAACAATTACGCTTCCTGCTACCAGGGAGCGTAATTTTATGTATGGTTATTGATACTTGTATATTTGATATACCCGCGCGCAGATTTGATAGAAATGTAGGTAGTTGATAACATATAATCAGCCTTTTTTCTTTGCCAGTTGTGCAGCTTCCATTCGATTGTGTGCGTTTAGCTTTTGAATTGCCGCAGAAATATGATTACGGACAGTGCCTTCGGAAAGATAAAGTTGCGTGGCAATGTCTGCGATGTTGGCTCCATCCAGCGAGGCTCTCAGTACATCACGCTCACGAGGGGTGAGCGGGTTATCTCCATCGCTCAAAGCGGAGAGGGCAAGATCGGGGTCAACGACTCGTTCACCGGCCATCACGCGTCGGATCGCGACTGCCAGTTGATTCGCCGGTGCATCCTTGAGCAAAAAACCAACAGCGCCGCTTTCCATGGCCTGGCGTAAATATCCACTGCGTCCAAAAGTGGTGAGAATTACGATCCGGCAGGCAGGCAAACTCTTGTGCAATTCTTGAGCCGCGCTCAAGCCGTCACCACCGGGCATTTCTATATCCAGCAAAGCAACATCAGGTCGAGACTTAATAGCCGCTGGCAAAACCTGATCTCCTTGTGAGACTTCGGCAACAACATCCAGGTCCTCTTCAAGCCGCAAGAGGGCAGACAAAGCACCTCGCACCATGGCTTGATCTTCTGCCAGCAAGATTCGGATTTTTGCAGTCATCACGTCTCCGCAATTGTTTCGTTTTTGAGAGGGATTTCAACCATGAGACGAAAACCGACTCCATCTGACGTGGGGAATGCTCCAGCCTCGATTCGGCCTCCTTCCCCGGCGACCCGCTCTGCGAGTCCGGAAAGACCGCTTCCCATCTGGACCTTGGAATTTTCCTGGCGCGGATAACCATCATTGCTGACTTCCGCGCGGGCAACCTCGTCAGTGGATGTGATCCGAATCAAACAATGTCCCGCGCGGCTGTGACGAATGATATTGGTCACGCCTTCGCGTACCACCCAAGCCAGAATAATATCTGCGTTCGGCGAAAGCTTTCGTGCTTCATCTTCAATTGTGCAACTAACCCCGGCCGCTTCAAGGATTTGACGCGCACCGTCCAGTTCGCCGCGCAAGGTTTGTTGACGGTATCCGGCCACGGCTTCCCGCACTTCGCGCAATGCCTGACGCGCCACGCGTTCCACTTCGCGAATCTCCTGTGTTGCGGCCTGCGGATTTTTATCCAGCAGACGTCCGGCGAGTTCGCTCTTCAATGTGATAAGTGAAAGAGTATGGCCGAGCAAGTCGTGAAGATCACGCGCCATGCGCAGGCGCTCTTCCACCACAGCCTGACGGGCAAGTTCTTCACGTGCAGAATGTAATTCGCGCAACGCATCGGACAAGCGGACGAAGCCGATCATATCAAGACCAAGTCCGCGAACGAGAAGCACAAGAGGGATGATGATGAGCCAGTTGGCAAAAGTGATGCCTACACCGATACCGATGCCAACTCCCAATGTAATAAGAGTTAAAACTATTACTGCGATGGATGCATTGCGAAATGAAAGTATTCTTCCGGCAATGGCACTCACGCCGATAAAGAGCCAGAGAAAGGGGTTTCCATAAATGATGCTCAGGAACAATACGAGGAAGGTGAGACTTGCAATCAGGGTTACAGATGTGCGGAGTTTATAACGGGTGCGTGCTTGTTCGTTCAGCGGATGAGGCCACATGACCCGGAAATATGCGGCGGTGAAAATTACAAGTCCGGCTGTAGCGATAAGTAGATGTGATCCGGGCGGAGGAGTTTGTATCAAAGAGAGAATGGGAAAGGCCAGACATACCAGCCAGAAGTAGGCGTACAGTCGCCAGAGGCGCACAGAGATTCCGCTGGCGGCAATGATCTCCTGTAATTTCGATCCATTGTGGCCTTGGGATGTTCCCCAAAAATCTCTGGACTTCTCTACTTCTAAGCTTTCCATGTCAAACTCCTGATAAAGAGTCGTTCCCGCTCTTGATGAATCATTCTATCATTTTTCAAAATGAAATTATCGTGCGATCTGTTCCAAATGAAAGTTGAAGTGGATGACCGGATAATGAAATAGTTTTTCAATAGTCATGAAATCGTTGAAGTTGGAATCCCATTGAGTGGGGTAATGCATCCCGCGTTCCCACTCATCATCTTTAATTGAGTTGATCTGTTTTACCAGCGAGAAATAGACCCAGTCATAAATCTTGCCGATTCGCTTGTATGTAAATACCCAGGCTTGTAACCGAGCGCCAAGAGCGTTAACCCAATTGAAGGGCACAGTGAAGGCATTCAAAATCCATGCGAAGATTTTGGACATCCATTTGGGGAGATGCCCCCATAGACGTGCCATTGGAAGCAGGGCATTCAAAATGATGAATCCGAAAAGTATATGGGCGAGAATCTCGCCATTCGTCCAGCCCGGATTGAGGCTTCTTTTTTGCAGTTCATTTTCCGACAGCGAGTCAAGCAGCGCATGAAAAGATGCGCGTGCCGATTCCAGTTCGACCCGAATGATATCTTTCGTCCCTTGATGGTTGGTGTTCATTCGCAGACCAGCCTAATTGTTTGCAGTCTTTGGATCTGGTTTCAGGAAATATAGCTCAAGGAAGTTGAATATGAATGTCAGAATGAAATTGGATGCCATCGCCATCGAGAAGTGGTCTTCCTGAAAACCTGAAAGCGTAAATAATATGCCGCCAATCATCGCCACGAGCATGGTTAGAAAACTCAGCGATCCAAAAATCTGCACACTTCTGATTTTTGATCTCAAGGATAGGAACAGGGTGAGGATGGACAGGGGTGTCAGTAAACTCCCCAACCCTGCATGAACCAATGCCATTGGCCCAGCCAGATGAAGCGCGTCCGAAATCTTTGCCAGCGAAAGGCCAAACGGAGCGAGTTCGGGGAGATTTGGAGAAAGGTTTATGGCCATTCCAAACTCATATTGAAGTGTCAGCAGGATCAAGGTGATCGTTACCATCATGCGCAAGGACTTGAATTGATTCGATTTCATGATAAAGGTTCTCCTTCTTGTATTTCTTCGCAGTATAGTCAGGAGAAAGAATCATCGGATCGGA
>JAKAMM010000309.1 GCA_021812905.1 Chloroflexota bacterium
CAATCCCCTCTGCCCGCCTGAAATGTGAATCTCGTCAAATTTCTGCGCTGACGAATCAATCACGACTTGAAATCCCTTGTTGATCAATGCCAGCGGCGAAATTCCGCCCGCCTGCAAACCAGTCAATTCTTCGGCTTCGCGCTCGGTTGGAAGATAAACTTTCTTCTCGCTCAACGCGGCGGCGACGAGCTTCAAATCCACCGTTGAATTTCCGGAAACAACGACCAGCAAAGGTTTGGCGGGTTTATCTCGAGTGACGACGATTGTCTTGAAAACGGCAGCCGCCTCAACGTCGAGGAGACGCGCCGTTTCCACCGCGCCCAATTTCTCTGCGGGCAATTCATAAGCCGTGTATTTTATCTTGCGCGAGTCCAACATCCGAGTCACGTTATTGACAACAGCCATAATTCCCTTTGCCATAAAATTATAATCTTCAGGAGATTGCGGTCAATACAATTTCAGGATATATTTCGGCGCATGTGTGACACCATTGTCGCCACCGGCGAAGCCACAAAGGACGGGGTCACGATTTTTGCCAAGAACTCCGACCGCGAACCAAATGAGGCGCACCACATCGTCAATTTTCCCACCGCAGATTATGAAGCGGATAGCCGCGTCAAATGTACGTATATTGAAATTCCGCAGGCAAAACATACGTTCGCGGTCCTGCTCGCCAAACCGTTTTGGATTTGGGGCGCGGAGATGGGCGCCAATGAACATGGTCTCGCCATCGGGAACGAAGCGCTATTTACCAAAGTCCCTTATGCAAAGAACGGCTTGCTTGGAATGGACTTGCTTCGCCTCGCGCTCGAACGCGCTGCGACTGCGCGCGAGGGCGTGCAGGTCATCACCGATTTGATGGCGCAATTTGGTCAGGGCGGGAATCATGGACTGGCTCACGAAACGTATTATCACAACAGTTACATTCTTGCCGATCCGCACGACGCGTGGGTGCTCGAAACGGCTGGTCCGCATTGGGCTGCGAAACAGATAAAGGGCATTTACTCCATTTCGAACGGCATCACCATCGAAAACGATTTCGATCTCGCATCGCCTGAACTTGTTTCGTACGCCGTCAAAAAAGGCTGGTGCAAAAACGAATCCGATTTCAACTTTGCGCGCTGTTATTCCGATTTCATCTTCACACGTTTTTCGGACTGTCGTAAACGCCGCACACGTTCCATGGATTTGCTTTCATCACAACGCGGCAAGATCACTGTCAAAACCATGATGAATGTATTACGCGATCACGGTCAGGCCGACGGATCACAGCGCGCTGCGGACGATGGAATCACAGGCGCGGACATTTGCATGCACGCCGGGTTTGGTCCGATCCGAATCTCACAGACGGTCGGCTCGATGGTTTCTTATCTGGACGCGCAAGCCCCGCTTCATTTCGTCACCGGAACCGCCGCGCCCTGCACAAGCATTTTCAAACCTGTTTGGGTGGACGCGTCATTACCGGACCTCGGGCCGGCTCCCGTTCAAACATTTAATCCTGCCACCCTATTCTGGCGTCATGAACTTCTTCACCGATCCGTTTTACACGACCATGAAAATTTGGTCAACACCTTTTCATCTGACCGTGACCAATTGGAACACGAATTCATTGTCAATGCATTTGCCGCGCGGACAAAAGATGCCGCGTCCCGCGCACAGCTCAGCGCCGATTGCTTTGCCCGTGCGGAAGCAGCCGAGGCAGAATGGCTAAAAAGAGTCAAATCCACACCATCAAAGCAAAAATGGCTGCACGCGACCATTTGGAACAGGATTAACCGTAGGGCAAATATATTGGATCATGGCGTTGAGCGCGAATGATTCAGCTAAAATTCAATTTATACAAATGAGCAATAATCTGAACAATATCTACAGAATACCCAAAAACAAGGGATACAAAAACCGTATTACACAAAACCATTACTAACCCACTTTGCCTGGAAACAAAGTTCTTGAACCTATCGGCACCTTCAAGAAAAAGGACGACAAACGCCAAAATTGCGGGGTATATAAAGATGGACTTCATAAAAGAAAAATCCCTATACAATAGCGCATAGAGTACTTCAAAAAGAAAATAGGCGAGGAAAAGCATATCAAACAGTCCATAAAATCTCTTCTCAAGAAGGACACCAACATTCCCAATAATGCCCCTTAATAATGCAATCAGCCCCCCAACAGCCCCAATGAGAAAGAATGCCGTTGGCAGCAAAGCGAGGATAAATATGCTTCTGGTTACCGCAAAATCAGGTGTCGTATGCCACGAATCAGGAGAGTTAAGGAAATGAACTGAGTTCGCGCTTCCGTACAAGTTTGCCCAGAGAGAAGTCCGATAGGGCGGATAATCGGTTGGGCCAAGGGTTAAACGAGGGTATGCCAACAAGTCAATAAATTTTACGGTGAAAAGTCCGTCTTGGATTGAGATAATACCCGGACGCCGCACATAGGTTTTTTCAAAAAAAGAAGGAAATGGGGCCGGCGAAAGACTCAACGTTACGGGTATCTTATAGTTTTGAATGTTGATTATATATTGGCTCAAAGGATTCAAAAACACTAAGACCACACTCCCCAGCAAAAAGGCTATGGACGTAGAAACCTCCACGAATCGCCTGTTACTTAAACCCTTTAACAATAATGTCAAGAAGATCGCTAATGCAGTGGCCCAAACATTCGTTTTCACAGCAATGCCTAAAGAGACCAACAAGCTCGAGAGCAACAAATATCCAAATCCACCTTTCTGAAGAAACTTGAAACATGCATAAATGGCGGCGGAGGAGAAAAAGATTGCAAAGGCATCATTACTGGCCATTCCATTCGCCTCGATCAAAGCGGGATTGAACGCCAAAAGCGAGAAGGCAATCAATCCAATTCCCCGGTCGTGGCAGTGTAAATCCCTGATTAGAAGGTAAGCAAATACCAGCACAATCTCGCCAGCAATAAAATTCATCAGTTGAGCCAAAATGATGATTGAATTTTGATGGCTAGGGTTAACACCAGCAAGGCGAACAGCCGTTGCCACAGAATAATAGAACACTTTAGGCTGAAAACATTCTGGACAATCTTCTTTTAACGGCAACTTATCGTTTTGCAAAATGAAATTTATCACCTCAATATGGTTATCAAATGCTTCGCGATTTACAAGGGCAAGACCCATTCTTAAGATTGAAGAAAGGAAAAAGACAATAACAAACAAGAACTGCAACAGAGATACTCTATCCTTAACAAGTCCGAACATTTTACCTGTCATGGTGGGCAATTATACTTGAGGGGAATTTCGTATTCTATTTTCTCCTTTCAAAGAACAACACACATCCAAAGA
>JAKAMM010000310.1 GCA_021812905.1 Chloroflexota bacterium
CTGCATGCATTTGGACTCCGCTCCTATGAAAAACGAGTTCCTGCGCAAGTATTTGAACAGACTGAAAGTGCAATTGGCATATTTCTTCGTCATCTTTGGGCAACAGATGGAAGTATTCAACTTGTAAAGGGAAAGAAAATTCGCCCAATTGCGTATTATGCAACCAGTAGTGAATATCTTGCGCGTGACGTGCAAACTTTGTTATTGCGGGTCGGAATCAATGCAATCTTGAAACGTGTTCCCCAAAATGGAAAGGGACGCGACCAATATAATGTAATCATCACTGGCAAGCCTGACTTAGTATTGTTTGCTCAAAAAATTGGCGCGGTTGGCGCTTATAAGAATGGACGACTGGTGGAAATCCAAAATTACCTGAAAGAACGTGATGCCAATACAAATCGGGATATTATTCCCAATGACATTTGGCGCCTGCATGTCGTCCCCGCCATGCAGGAATTAGGCATGTCCACTCGCCAAATGCAGGCCGAGATTAAAACACAATATTGTGGAACAGGCTTATACAAACAAAATGTCAGCCGCAAACGAGCTACGCTCGTTGCAAATATTGTCCAGTCTCTACCGCTTTCTAATTTGGCTGAAAGCGATGTTTATTGGGACAGCATAATTTCTATTAAGCCCGACGGTAAAGAACAAGTTTATGATTTAACCGTGCCTGATTATCACAACTTCGTCGCAAATAATATCATTGTCCACAACAGTCTTGAACAGGACGCCGACATCGTCATGTTCATTTATCGCCCCGACCAATACGAAAAAGATACGGTTAAGCAGAACGTGGCCGAGATCATCATTGCCAAGCATCGTAACGGACCGGTCGGCAGTGTGGAATTGGTTTTCCGCAGTATGCTGGCAAAGTTCGAGAATGCCGCCACGAAGATGTTTAATCCGAATGAATGATGATTACGTTTTACGTTTTACGAAATACGTAATGCGTGATGCGTAATCCAAAAAATGACTACTTTCAACGGCTTCACCGACTCTGAAACTTTCACCCAAGTCCCTGACTCATTCTTCCGTCAATTATTGACTGAGATCACAGACACGGATGAGTTGAAGGTGACGCTCTATGCAATGTGGCGCATCGAGCACATGGACGGTCCATTCCGCGCCATGTGCCAGACGGACTTTGAAACCGACGGCCTGGGCCTGTCTGCGGACGAGGTCGCTGCGGGCGTTGCAAAAGCCGTCCGGCGCGGAAGCCTGCTCAAGTCCGAGCATGGGGCGGATGTGTTCTACTTCCTGAATTCGCCGCGCGGACGCGCCGCGGCTGAAGCGTTCGCGAAAGGCAACTGGCGCGAGTCTGCAAAAATCATGTCTGCCCTGCCGATGGAGCGTCCGAATGTTTTCAAGTTATACGAAGAAAATATCGGTCCGCTCACGCCGTTGATCGCCGACGCGTTGCAGGATGCAGAGGACACTTATTCGGAAGAATGGGTTGCAAATGCAATGATCGAGGCTGTACAGAATAATGCTCGAAGCTGGAAATATATCGACACAATTTTGAAAAACTGGAAGAAGGATGGCCGTGGCAAGAAGCAAAATAGACGAGACGATAAAAAAGATGGCCAGAGCCTCGACCGAAAAATCGAACAACTTCGTAAGCGTTCCGGTTAACGAACTGCCTGGCGACCCAAACTGCCCGCACTGTCACGGCGCAGGTTATTTGCGTTCTGATGTGCCGGTTGGGCATCCCGATTTCGGTAAACTCCAAATCTGTGTTTGCCGCCACGCCAATGTAACCAATTCAGTGCGCGAGCGTTTATTTGCCTTGAGCCATCTTGATGAGCTAAAAGATCTGACTTTTGAATCATTCAAGCCGCGCGGGCGAAAAGGTCTCGGCGAAATGCACGCCAACTCACTCGAGCAGGCTTTCAACCAGGCGCAGCATTACGCACAAAGTTTGAATGGCTGGCTTTTGCTTTCGGGCGGTTATGGTGGTGGAAAAACACACCTGGCCGCAGCGGTCGCAAATTTTGCGGTTGGCATGGGCGTGCCAACTTTATTTCTGACCGTGCCAGATTTATTGGATACTTTGCGCTTTGCTTATAACGACCAGGATACAACCTTCGAGGAACGCTTTGAGGAAATTCGCAACGCAAAATTATTGGTGCTGGACGATTTCGGCACGCAGAATGCAACCAGCTGGGCGCAGGAAAAACTATTCCAGATCATCAACTATCGTTACATCAACAAATTGCCGACGGTGGTGACAACGAATCTCGCGCTCGATGAGATCGAAGCCAGAATCCGTTCGCGTCTTTCGGACCCGGAGCTGGTCACGCATACGAAAATCATCGCCCCCGACTTCCGCCGCCCAATGCAAGATACCAGTCACCCGGAACTTTCGTCGCTTGAATTGATGGCGCACAAAACTTTCGACTTATTCGAAGACCGCGCGCGCGAAGGGATCAATGCAGATGAATTGAAGTCTTTGCAAAAGGCAATCAAAGCCGCGCATACTTTTTCAGAAAGGCCGAAAGGCTGGCTTGTCTTTGAAGGGACTTATGGTTGCGGCAAGACACATCTTGCCGCCGCAATTGCCAATTTCCGCGCCGGACTCGGCGACCCGCCGCTCTTTGTGATGGTTCCCGATCTACTCGATCATCTGCGTGCAGCTTTCAGTCCCAATGCAGGCACAAGCTATGACCGCCGCTTCGACGAAGTACGGACTACATCCCTGCTCATTTTGGATGACTTGGGATCGCAATCCGCCACACCCTGGGCCAGAGAAAAACTGCACCAGTTGATAAATTACCGCTATAACGCCGAGTTACCCACCGTTTTCACGCTTGCCAAGGAGAACGTGGATCAACATCAAATCGACGAACGCATCATCACCCGCATGTTGGATGAACGAATTTGCAATTATGTCATTATCACCGCCCCGGCCTATCAAGGCAAAGGCGGGCGAAAACCAAAATCCAAATAGCCCAAAAATTAATTTAAAGCCTTAGCTCATAAATCGGCCACGAATTTCACTAATTCACACGAAGGTGTTAAATTGTCTAAAGCTAAGCGTCCTGTTTTCGTCTGCCTTTACAAATTCGTGCCATTGGTGTTAATTCGCGGCTGAATCCTTGAGTTTTAGGCAGGCCATGATTCTTCTTACAGATAATTTTTGTGTTCTCAAATCCGTTTCTGCATGATAGAATTTTTTCAAGCCAGCCACCTTTCGGCTGGCTTTTTGATGAAACCAGAATGGAGAATCTTAATGAATTTCGCACAGACCGTGTTTCTCGGCGCCATCGCCGGATTTACAATTTATCTCGGACT